>DASUUP010000478.1:0-9792 GCA_036373995.1 Acidimicrobiia bacterium | reverse complement strand
TGGAGACAATCGAATCGATGATCTCGATCACACCGCGGCTTCCGATCGCAGCCCATCTCCTCACCTACGTCTCACGGATCATCGAAGCCACTCACCCCGAAGGCGACACGGCCACGCCTCCGGTGAAACGCTACGTGCGCTGGGGCTCGTCTCCTCGTGGTGCTCAGGCCATCGTCCTCGCCGCCAAGGCCGCCGCCATGATCGACGGCCGTCCCCATGTCACGGCCGAGGACGTGCGATGGGCGGCGCCGGCGGCCCTGCGCCATCGCCTCGTCCTCGGATACGAGGCGACGGCAGAGGGGGTGCGCGCCGATGTCATAGTCGGCGAGGTCCTCCACTCGGTCCCCGAGCCGAAGTCGGATATCCGGGGAGCTCCTTGACCCTGCTCAGCCCGGCTCTGATGGCCCGGCTGGAGAGCCTGCAACTCAACAGCCGTCACCGGCTAATGGGCCGGTTCGGCGGCGAGCACATGTCGAAGCGATACGGGAACACGGTCGACTTCGCAGATTTCCGTGAATACCACCCGGGTGACGACTTTCGCCGCATCGACTACCACGTGCTCGCTCGTCTGGACCAGGTGCTCATCAAGCTGTTCGACGCGGACGACGAGATCACCGTCCGGCTGCTCATCGATACTTCGGCGTCCATGGCCGTCGGTGCCAAGATGTCCCAGGCCAAGCGTCTCGTCGCAGCCATGGGCTTCGTAGCCCTCACCGCTCACGACTCGGTCTCGGTGCACACCTTTCCCGCCCGGGGAGCGGCTCCCAGATTCGCAGGCAGAGCCTCGGTCCCGGCGTTTCTCTCCTACGTCGAGGAACTGGAGGCGACAGGCCTGACACCGTTCGCCGAGGCAGCAGGTCATCTGCTCAGCCAGAGCGGGCTACCGGGTCTCACGATCGTCGCCTCCGATCTGCTCACCACCGAGTGGCGCTCGCTCGTGAGGCTTCGCGCATCCGGCTCTGATGTGACCATCCTCCACATTCTCTGTGCCGAGGACCTGGAGCCCGAGTTCTCCGGCGATCTGGAGCTGGTCGACCGTGAGCTCGGCGAGCGGCTGACCGTGAGCGTCACCGACGAGGTAGCCAACTCATACCGGCGCCGGGTCGGGGAATGGCGCGACGACGTCGCTCTCACGGCGCGCGGCTCCGGAGCCACCTACGTGGCGGTCGACGCCACAGACGACATAGAGACACTCCTCCTCCAGACCTGGCGGGCCGGTGGAGTCCTGAGATGAGCCTGCTCCTACCGGCGGGCCTCGCCGCCATCCTCCTCGCTGTTCCGATCGTCATTCTCCACATGCTCACCCCGAGGCGACCGCCAACCTCGGTGTCTTCCCTGCTCCATTGGGACGGCCTTAAGCACTCCATCACAGCGGCCGAGCCATGGCAGAAGCTGAGATGGAGCCTCCTCCTCATCCTGCAGCTCCTGGCCGTGGCCCTCTTTGCGTTCGCCCTCGCCCGCCCTGCGATCCTCGAGGAGTCCGAGCTGGCCGAGCACACCGTGTTCATCGTCGACGCCTCCGGCTCGATGTCGGCCATCGATGGCGAACCGGACCGTCTCGGCACTGCCGTGGAGGAAGCGAAGACCCTGCGCAACGAGCTTCCCGATCAGGGGGTGGCAAGCCTCATCGTCGCCTCTCCGCAGCCGACGGTCCTGGTCGATCAGAGCGCCGACAAAGGCGAGTTCGACAGGGCAGCCGACACGATTCGCACGATCGGCGGCCGGGCCGACTTCGAGTCGACGTTCGCGCTGGCCGAATCGCTCGTCCTTCCCGACAGGGAGACGGACTTCGTCCTGGTCTCCGACGGACAGCTCGACGAGACGGAGCAGAAGCTCGCCCCCCTCGGCACCCGCTACGTCCCGGTGGGGCAGACCGACACCAACCGAGCCATCACCGACCTCTCTGTCAACGCAGGTCCCGGGGGCCTCCAAGCTCGTGTGACAGTCGAGTCGACCGGCGGGCCTGACGCGGTTCAGGTGCTCCGTCTCGATGTCGACGGGGTGACGGTCGTCAGCGAGGAGATCGAGATTCCGGGTGGGGGCGTCGTCGAGGAGACATTCGAGCTTCCCGGTGGAAGGCGCGTAGCTGCCTACCTCGATGGTGACGATCTGTTGGCGTACGACAACCAGCGCTATGTGGGAGCCCCGGTCCTGGGATCTCTGAAGGCCAGGGTGCACGGAGAGAGCCGTTTCTTCATCGATCAGCTCCTGTCGGCGATACCTGAAGTCGACACCAGCGTCGCCCCTGGAGAGGAGGTCGACTTCGAGATCTACGCCGGAGCCGCGTTGCCGGCCGAGCCGACCACACCGTTCATTGCCATCGACGTCCCCGGTGGCGCACCGGGGGTGGTGCCAACCGGGCGAATCGAGAACCCGATTCCCACACTCGTGGCGCGACATCCCCTTCTCGAGGACATCGACGTGGGACGCATCGCCATTGCAGAGGCTCAGGCTCTCGATGTGACGAGTGGGGAAGTCGTTCTCGGGGCTCCCGGCGCCCCGCTGATCGTCGAGAGCGAGGTCGACGGAGTCCCCTTCTACTACATCGCATTCACGCTGGAGCGGTCAAATCTGCCCGTCGACATCGCCTATCCGATCATCGGTGCCCGGATGGTCGGCGGCCTGGCCACGGCTGAAGGTGTGGCTGATGCGATCACCGTCGGTGAGCGGGTACCGATCGGGACCACCGGTGGAAGCGTCACCGACCCCAGGGGCAACACGACCGTCGTCGGCGTTGGCGATTCGGAGCCGGTAGCCGACTCCGCCGGGTTCTGGATCGTGGGCCGGGAAGGATCAGAGCCATTCGAGATGGCGGTCAACTCCGATGAGAGCGAGTCCGCATTGGAGCCTGCCGACAGCCTCCCCGGTATCCGTCCTGAGCCCGAGGGTGCTGAGCTGGTCGATGCCACCACGACGATCGCGCGAACCCTTCTCCCCTGGGTCCTGGCCGCTCTGCTCCTGGTTCTGGCGATAGAGCTCTGGGTCAGCTTCCGCGCCAGAGGTGTACCCCAACGCCAGTGGCGCATCGGTCTCGCCGTCCGTGGGCTGATTGTGGGTCTGATAGTCCTGGCACTCGTGAACCCCACGTTCACGAGGAGCTCCGACGACGTGACCACGGTGTTCGTGGTGGATGTCTCCGCGTCCATGGGGCCCTCAGCCGTCGACGAGGCGCGTGCTTGGACCGAGGCCGCGCTCACCGAGGCCGGCGCCAGCCAGTGGGCCGTTGTCGAGTTCGGTGCGGATGCCCGGGTAGGCACTCCCCTGGGGGCGGAGCCCTATCGGCGGGCGCGAGGCGTCGAGACTGACGCCACCAACCTGGCACGGGGGCTCCGTCTCGGCGAATCGATGCTGACCGGAGAGACCCGCCAACGAATCGTCCTGGTCTCCGACGGGCGCGGCAACACCGGCGACCTGCAGGCCGAGATCGACCGGCTGAAGACGCTGGGCGTCATCGTCGACGTGCACACCGTCTCGGGGGCGGCGATCAACGACGCAGCCATCGCCGGCGTGGACATGCCCTCGTCGGTGAACGAGGGTGAGAGCTTCGAGGTCGTGGTCGAGGTTCTCTCGACCATCGCCGGTGAGGCCACCGTCTTGCTGGAAGACGAGGAAGCGCCCATCGCCGACCAGGGCGTCGCCCTCGACCCCGGCCCGAATTACGTCACCTTCACTGTGGAAGCCGGCCAGCCTGGACTGCAGCAATTCACTGCACGTGTCCGTCTCGACGGCGATCAGGTGAACGAGAACGACATCCATCGCGCCGGAGTCGAGGTCCGGGGCCCGGCGAGTGTGATGATCATCGAGGGGGAAGAGGATGGCGGGCAGATCCTCCAGGACGCCCTGGAGGCGCGAGGACTGGTGGTGGAAACGGTCGGCGTCGACGAGATGCCCGGTCTCCAGGAGCTGTCGATCCATCGTGCCGCTCTGCTCGTGGACGTCAGCGCCCGCGATCTCAGCGACGAGAAGGTCGCCACCTTGGACACATTCGTGAGCGACCTGGGACGGGGTCTCGCCGTGGTCGGTGGCACCCATTCGTACGGTCTCGGTGGATACCGCGACACCCCTCTGGAAGCATTGCTGCCCGTGGATGCCGAGCCCCCCGACACACAACGAGAGGCTGAGGTCGCCGAAGTCTTGCTCATCGACACCAGTGAGTCGATGGGGGCGTGCCACTGCAATGACGGTGGCATGGAAACCACCGAAGGAGGCGTCAACAAGACCGACATCTCCAAGGCGGCCGCCGTGCGGGCCATCGAGGCCCTGGGTAGCGGTGACGAGGTCGGTGTCCTCGCCTTCAGCGAGACCACCCGCTGGGCCGTTCCCCTCCAGGAGTTCCCGGACCGGGAGACGATCAACAGTGGCATCTCATCACTCCGACCGCTCGGCGCGACCAGGATCGTCCCGGCCCTCCAGGAGGCCGTGGAGGAGCTCCTCCAGTCGGACAAGGAGCTGAAGCACATCATCCTCTTCACCGATGGATTCACCTCCGAACTCGAGATAGGAGCCGAGTTCGTCGGAGCTCCATTCGCCGAGGATCTGGTCGAGGCCGTCGAGGAAGCAGCATCCCAGGGAATCACCGTCTCTGTGGTCGGCACCGGCGAAGGTGCCATCCCTGCCCTCGAAGAAGTCGCCGAAGTCGGCAACGGGCGGTTCTACCCGGGGCGTGACCTCGACGAGATCCCCGAGATCTTCGTCAAGGAGGCACGGCTGGCGTCGCGGTCGTACATCAACGAAGGCGAGTACTTCCCGGTCGTCACATCCACCGCCGAGGCGGTCCGGGACATCGCATCGTCGCCGGCGATTCTCGGCTATGTGGCGACGGCGCCCAAACCGACAGCCGACGTTCAGCTTCAGATCGGTGAGCTGAGTGACCCTCTTCTCGCCTCGTGGCGCGTTGGCCTGGGGAAGGTCACGGCGTGGACGAGTGACGGTGGCGACAAATGGGGGGCGGCTTGGGCCGGTTGGGACGGGTACAGCGATTTCTGGTCCACTGTCGTCCGGGACACATTCCCGCTCAGCGGGTCCGAAGGGCAACGTATCGACGCGTCCATCGCCGATGAGCTACTCACGATCGCACTCGAGGGCGCCGAGGCATGGCCGGCCGGTACCGAGCCGGTGGCACGGGTGAGCTATCCCGATGGGACATCCGCCGAGGTCCGGCTGGATCGGGTGTCGGACTTCGAGTTCGGCTCGGTGGTCCCGGCCCGGCAAGGGGGCACCTATGCAGTTGGCGTCAGCGTCGAGACCAACGAAGGCGAGACTGCGATCCTGTCGACCTTGGCCACGAGGTCGTTCGCCGCCGAGTTCCTCCCCGGCGAGCCGGACTCCGATCTGATGGCGAGCATCTCGACGAGCACAGGAGGCCGTGGTGAGATCGAGGCCGTGGAGGCGTTCGACCCGGAGGGACTTCCCGAGGGCGTCACCGAGAAACAGTATCGGTGGTGGTTCCTGCTCGTCGCCGCCCTACTGTGGCCGCTGGACGCGGCCTTGCGGCGGCTCCGTCTCTCGAGACGAGAGCAAACAGACCCGCCAAAGCGATCAGACCGGCTCCAATCCACACCCACCACACCAGCGGCCGGACAAACACGCTGACCGCAACGGTCTCTTCGTCGGGAAACAGCAGAGAGACCGCCACGATCACATCGTCGACGATCGTGGAGCGAAGTGCCGGCTCGGCGACCGGCGTGTCCTGGTCCTCGTAGGCTCTGATCTCCGGGGTGAGAGCTCGCCCGTCCAAGTCAAACCTGGCGCGCACGTAGATGTAGCGATCGGCCTCACCGGTGCTCACATCGACGAGTGTGACGGTGTGCCGACCAACCTCGACCGTCTCGCCGGGCATCATCGAGCCCTCGAAGTCATCGCCGAACGAGCTCCCGGCCACCCCGAACAGCACCACCGCCATCCCGATGTGAGCGAGATGGAAGGTCAGCAACCGCCCGCGGGGGCGCTGTAGCACCAGCGAGGCCGACATCACCAGAAAAGAGGCCAGGGCCGCCGCCGCAAGCAAGAGACCCCAGCGAAACCCGACCATGAGCCCGGTGATCAGACCCGAAGCGATCAGGAGCACCACGTAGCCACGCCATCCCCGACGATCGAGCGAGAGAGCCAGGCTGATTGCGATGAGAAGCGCGATCGGGAGGACCGTGACGACGAAGAAGCGGGCATCGACCACCAGCGTCTCTCCCCCGAAGACGGTCACGAATGCCGGGTATGCAGAGCCGGCGGTGACGAAGACGAGCGCAGCCCCGATCAGCATCGAGTTCAGGGCCAGCCAACCGTTTCGATCGAGCCTGACCTCGGCCCACGGCTGCCCTCTCTGCGAACCCACCGCCAGCACCGCGACGACAACGGTGACGACGGCAGCGGCCGCGAGCAGAATGCGGCCCACCACCGGGTCCTCGGCGAAGGAGTGAATCGACCCGGTCGCTCCGGAGCGAGTGAGATAGACCCCCATCACAGATAGGGCGAAGGGCAGCCCGGCGAACAACACGTTCCATCTCCGCGCTCGTCCGAGGGCATCTTCGAGCCGACTCGAATGGAGGAATACCGTCGCCGCCAACCACGGCATCAAGGCCGTGTTCTCAACCGGATCCCATGCCCAGAAACCACCCCAGCCCAGCTCGACATACGCCCAGTTGGCCCCGGCAGCCATGCCAATCGTGAGCACCGTCCACGACATGTAGAGCCACCTTCGGGTCAGTCCCATCCAATCCGCCCGTCCCAGGCTCCCGAGCGTGAGATCGACCGTGTGGCCAAACGGGACGATGAGCGTGACCAGACCGAGATAGAGCAGCGGCGGGTGGTAGATCA
Organism: Acidimicrobiia bacterium; assembly: GCA_036373995.1. GTDB lineage: Bacteria > Actinomycetota > Acidimicrobiia > Spongiisociales > ZC4RG35 > JANQRA01. The sequence goes on along the minus strand of DASUUP010000478.1, from coordinate 2,982 downwards.
TCGCCGGGTGCTGGAGTATCGCCAGGAGACCGGCGCCGTCCACTGCCGGGATGTCCGTGACCAGAAAGGGGTTGGCGAAGAAGAGGGTGATCGCCAGCAAGCCCAGTCCTGCCAGAGCCCCGACACGGACTCCCACAGGCGACTTCAATCCGATGACGGCAACACCCAGAGTCGCCGCGGCATAGAAGAGCATCGAGCCGTCCATGCCGCCCCAAAGGGCGGCGAGGCGATATGGCCACGGTGTTGCCAGCGACGTGGTGCGGGCGACGTAGTCGAGGGAGAAGTCGGCCGTGAGCAGAGCGACGACCAGAACGGCCACGGCGAACCCCGATGAGGCAGTGGCGGCAGCGAGCCAGCGTCGTCTCCCCGTTATGGCTGACAACAGGGCCAGCGCCATAGCGGCCCAGAGGGCAACCGGGCCAATCGTGCCGGCGGTCACAGGGGCAGCGTAACTGCCTGGTGAAATCAGGTTGCAGATCGATTCAATCGCTCTGCCGTGCCGAGTAGCAGGATCGCCGCTACCGAGAGTCGCACCACGCGGCGACAACCGCCTCGATTTCGGCGCGACCGTCCTCGACGTCCTCGAGATCGGCGAACTTCATGTATCTGGCGGTCTCACCGCCACCCTCGAGCCGGGGGTGATCACCCGGGATCGAAGCCCCGGTGTGAAACATCAGGCTGATGTGTGCCTTGGTGCGGGGATTGAAGCTCGCCATGTTCCCCTCGTACATGAAAGTCGGAGACTTCCATTTGATGGTCTCGGTCATCCGGTCGTCGGAGAGGATGATCTCGCGGATCCGAAGCATGGCGTCCTTGGCCGGGTGCTCGTATTCGTCGAACCAGACGTCGACCTCAGGGCTCATCTGCATACGTCGGAATCTACCCGGGACCGGTACCGTCAGATGTGATGACCGATCTGTTCTCAGCGCGCGCCGACGACCTGGCTGCCCGGTCAGCTCCGCTGGCCACCCGGATGCGACCCAACGCGCTCGATGACGTCGCCGGTCAGCCCCATCTCCTCGGGACACACGCCGCGTTTCGTCACATCGTGGAATCGGGCGAGCCTGTCTCGATGCTGCTCTGGGGCCCTCCGGGCACCGGCAAGACCACATTGGCCAGGCTGATCGCCAACCACGCCAACGCGGACTTCAGGACGCTCTCCGCTACGTCCGCCGGGGTCAAGGACATACGTGAAGTTCTCGCCGAAGGCCGACGATTGCTGGCAACCGACGAGCGCAGAACCGTGCTGTTCCTCGACGAGATCCACCGGTTCGCGAAGAACCAACAGGATGCCCTCCTTCCCGGCGTCGAGGACGGAACGCTGATCCTGGTTGGTGCGACGACGGAGAACCCCTACTTCGAGGTCAATAGCCCGCTCATGAGTCGCATGACGCTGTTTCGCCTCGAGTCTCTGGAGCCGCCGGACATCGTGAAGCTTCTCCACAAGGCGACCGCCGACACCGACCGTGGTCTCGGCACTCTCCATCTGACGCTGGCCGAGGAGGCTGCTGAGGAGTTGGCGACCAAGACGGGTGGGGATGCCAGGCAATCCTTGAACGCCCTGGAGGTGGCGGCCCGGCTCACCAAGGCCGCAGGACGGGACACGATCGAGACCGGTGATGTCTCCGAAGCGCTGCAGCGAAGGCTGGTTCGCTACGACAAGACCGGCGACTCCCACTACGACGTCATCTCTGCCTTCATCAAGTCGGTCCGGGGATCCGACCCCGATGCGGCGATGTATTGGCTCATGCTGATGCTCGAAGGCGGCGAGGACCCCGAGTTCATCGCCAGACGTCTCGTGATCCTGGCCTCGGAGGACATCGGTCTGGCCAACTCGGAGGGTCTGAGATTGGCCGTGGCCGCCGCGGACGCACTTGCCTACGTGGGGTTGCCGGAAGCGACCTACCACCTGGCGCACGCCACACTCTTCCTGGCCACTTCGCCCAAGTCGAACTCGGTCGGGCGCGCCATCGGGTCGGCGAGAGGACTGGTTCAGAATGGTCCGACGCCATCCGTCCCGCTGCACCTCCGCGGAAGCGGATACCGGGGCGCCGCCGAGCTCGGTCACGGCGTTGGCTACGACTACTCCCACGAGCATCCCGGCGGAATCGTCGCCCAGCAGTATTTCCCCGACGGCGTCGAGCCGGTTGGCCTCTATCAGCCGGGCGACGCAGGGGACGAGACCTCGATCAAGGATCGTCTCGCCGAGATCGACCGGGTTCTCGGGCGGGAGCGGTAGAACCGATCAAGGCAGCGGCCTGGCGCCCCGTTTTCTCCTGGAGCGACGGAGGGCGCTCTCGCCGTTGGCCACCTCGGACCTCACGTGATCGATGCGCTCTTGGACGACGTAGTCCTGCACGATGATCTTGATGAGCGCGGCCAGCGGTAGGGCCAGGAGCGCACCGACCAGACCGGCGAGACTGCCACCGACCATGAGTGCGATGATCACGGTGGCAGGACTGAGATCCACCGCGCGGTTCATCACCCGTGGAGCGATGAGGAAGTTCTCCACCTGCTGATAGACGATCAACAGGAGCATCGCCCAGATGAGAGTCTCCGGCGACTGCGTCAAGGCAACCGCGGCGACTCCCGCCGCGCCGAGCAATGCTCCGAGAACGGGTATCAGGTCGGTGATGGCCACCCAAGCAGCCAGTGCCAGGGCATAGGGCACACCAATAATGCTGAGTCCGACCCAGGTGACCAGTCCGGCGATGACACTGATCACCAGATTCCCCACGATGAAGTTGGCCATGAGGTCGGTCGACTCACCAACGAGGTGCAGGAAGTCCTCGCGGTGCCTGGGACGAAGCAGCCGCACCAGCCATCGTTTCATGGCAGGCATCGACATGGCGAAATAGGGCGTGACCAAGAGGACGGTGAGGAAGTTGAACGCGAAGCCGGCGGCGCTTCCCACGAACTCGAGCGCCGCCTCGGGGTCCGTGGTGCCCTCGGTTGTGATCCTCTCGATGTCGACGAGGTTGG
>DASUUP010000477.1:0-9114 GCA_036373995.1 Acidimicrobiia bacterium | reverse complement strand
AGCCGTACACGAGCTAGGCCCGCATCAACTCTGGAGGTATTTGGGCCTGTGCGGCTCTAACCGCCGGAGGTCGGCGGCACCAGAACCAATCCCACCTGGTCGTGCGTAACGAATACCGGAAATGAGAGGTTGTTGCACAGGTGGCTCCGGGCGGGAGCGGGAACGAAACTCGTTGACCCTGCGTTTATCTGTGCCCGATGACTATTGGGGCCGGATGACTATTGGGGCCGATGGTGATTGATCTGACAGTAGTTCCGTGGCGGGAAGCGGCTGCCTGTCTTGAAGTCCAGGACGAGGTCAGCTTCTTTCCCGATAAAGAGGATCTGGGCGGGATCGTCAAGGCGAAAGCCATCTGCTCGACCTGCCCCGTTGCCGACGAGTGCCTGACTTGGGCGATCGTGACCAACCAGAGCGAGGGGATTTGGGGGGGACACACCGGCAAGGAGCGACGCAAATTGCGACGCAGGTGGCTCGAAGAGACAAAGAGGGCCAGTTAGGCGACTAGCGCTTCTTCTCAGCCGGCTCGTCGCTATCGGGCCCGGCTTCGGCCGCGATGTGCACCAGAGAGTCTCCCGAGTTGACCAATGGTCGCAGCGAGAGGGCTATCACCCATCCCGACTCGGTGGCCTTGACCTGGGTGGGGCGCATGCCGAAAGCATCGGAGATCAACGCCACTCGCTGGCCCTTGTCGACTCGTTCCCCGAGCCTGACCTCGATGTCGGCGATGCCTCCCCGACGGGCTCGCACCCAGCGTGTGCGTCTGATGAGCCGAGTGGGTTTCGCGCGCGGAAGTCGGGCGTCGATCATGCCCATGGCCCGCAATGTGCGCATGATCCCGGTGACTCCGGCCTCGACCGCTTCGTCGTCGAAGCGATGAGCCTGTCCGGCCTCGTAGAGCAGGATCGTCTTGCCCCGCTCCACTGCTGCTTGGCGTAGCGAGCCGTCTCTCACCCTGGCTTGGATGGAGAACGGGGCGCCGAATGCCTTCGCCAGCTCCAGAGTGGTCCGGTCGTCGAGATTCGCCCTGATTTGCGGATGGTTGATTCGGTGATTGCTCGCCGTGTGCAGATCGATCCCGACCATGCACTGGTCGACGACTTGTTCCATGAACAGGTGTGCCAGCCGTGAAGCTGTCGACCCGCGCGCCGAGCCAGGGAACGACCTGTTGAGGTCGCGTCTGTCGGGGAGGTAGCGGGACTCGTTGATGAATCCCAATGGGTTGACGATCGGGACTGCGATGACCGCTCCCCGCAGGGTCTTGGCATCGAGGTCCTTGATCACACTCCGGATGATCTGGATGCCGTTCAGCTCGTCACCGTGGATGGCTGCCGACAGCCAGATGTTGGGCCCGGCCGACCGGCCATTGATGACCTTGACGGGCAGCGACTCGGTGGCACCGGTGACAACGCGGGCGAAGGGGAGCTCGATCTGGACCTTTCGACCTGGCTCTACGGTGACATCGCCGACCGTGATCGGCTCGTTGACTTTCTCAGGTACCAACGTTGTCTTCGATGTATTCGATTATGAGGTCGGCGATGTCGACGCCACTGGCGCGCTCGATTCCTTCGAGCCCGGGTGAGGAGTTGACTTCGAGCACCATCGGTCCGTCGCCCGACTGCAGCAGGTCGACGCCCGCAACCGACAGGCCCATGCTCTTGGCCGCCCGCACCGCGGTGGATCTCTCCGATGGGCTGAGTTTGATGACTTCCGCCCTGCCGCCCCGATGAAGGTTCGATCGGAAGTCCCCTGGCGCACCCTGACGACGCATGGCGGCGACGACCTTGCCGCCTACGACGAATGCCCGGATGTCGGCGCCTCCCGCCTCCTTGATGAACTGTTGGACGAGGATGTTGGCGTCCAACTGGCGAAAGGCGCCTATCACCGACTCGGCGGCCTTCTTGGTCTCGGCGAGGACGACACCCAGACCCTGTGTCCCTTCGAGGAGCTTCACCACCACTGGCGTGCCGCCGACCACGTCGAGGAGCCCATCGATGTCCTGAATGGAGTGGGCGTAGCTGGTCGTGGGCAGGCCCACCCCGGAGCGGGAGAGGATCTGCAACGAGCGGAGCTTGTCGCGAGATCGGCTGATCCCGTCGGAGCTGTTGAGGGTGAACACATCGGTCATCTCAAACTGGCGTACCACGGCTGTTCCGTAGAAGGTGTACGTGGCTCCGATGCGTGGGATCACGGCATGGGGTCTCACCTCCTCGCCCTTGTAGAGGACCTTGGGTCGGCGAGCCGTGATGTCCATGTAGCACCGGAGATAGTCGACGATGGCCACCTCGTGGCCGCGACCCATCGCCGCTTCTTTGAGACGGGCCGTCGAGTACAGAGATGCGCCTCGGGAGAGGATGGCGATCTTCACTCCGCACCCTTCTTGCCGGGTCGTTCCCACAGATAGCTGTGGCCAGGGTCGACCACGAAGTTCCTTCGCACCGTGCGTCTGCCCAGGAGCATGCGGAAGGTCATCTCGTCTCTCGTCGTCAAGTTGATCACCGCTTCGAACTCCTCGCCGGCCACGACCAATGTCGTTCTTATGATTGGTCTGCGCTCGGCCCGACCTCCAGGGTTCTTCACCATACGCTCGCCGACGACCTCGGCAACGCACGGTATCGACGGCGTGCTCTTTCGCTGACGTGGGTGGATGTCGAAGCGCACCATCTGTCGCCCATCCTCCTCGTACAGCTCCAGGTCGAAGGCATGAAGTGACGAGTTGTCGGCGCCCGTGTCGACTTTGGCCTTTATCTCCTTGACACCGAGGTCGGGGAGGGACACCCATTCCCGCCATCCGATGATCTTTCGCTTCTGTTTCGGCTGGGTCACGGCAAAGAGATTAGGAAGATCTGTTCGGTGGAGCATCCTCGTCTCGTCGACCCTGGGTTCTGGTTAGGGCATCAGTAAAGTTGATATTTGACATATCAGATTCAATGACCCATAATGTGACAGAAACAATCACGAGACGCTGTCAATCAGGGAAAGCGGCAGCATCAGAGACAATCAGGAGGAATGAAGACAATGCTCATGCGTTTCGACCCCTTCTCGGACTTCGATCGGCTGTCCCGTCAGGTCTGGGGCAATGCCCGCACCAATTACATGCCCGCGGATGCTTATCGCAGGGATGATCGTTTCTACCTCCACATCGATCTCCCGGGTGTCGATCCCGACTCGATCGATGTCGAAGTCGAGAAGAACACCCTGACGGTCTCGGCGGAGCGCAAGTGGGACCCGGACGGCGACGATCAGGTTCTTCTCAACGAGCGGTCGACCGGGACCTTCTCGAGGCAGTTCTTCCTCGGTGAGAGCCTGGACACCGACGCCATCGAAGCCGGGTACGACCACGGGGTGCTGACCGTCGTGATCCCGATCGCGGAGACCGCCAAGGCCCGCAAGATCACAGTGAACTCAACTCCCGAGGCCATCGAGGCCTGAACCCGGGTCTGCAGACGGAGAGCCCCGGACGCAGTTGCGAAAGCGGCCGGGGCTCTCGTCGCGTCTGAGGCTTGTACGATCCTCCACATGAGCCAGCAAGTGTTGTCCTACAAGATGGCGCTGGCGTCACTAGCCAGCGACGAGCGATACGCGGAGGTGTTCAGCCACGGCGCGCTCAGCGCCGGTATCTACGCACCCCACCAGTCAGATGACCAGGAGACCCTGGACCAAGACGAGTTCTTCGTAGTGCTCAACGGATCCGGATTCTTCACGGTCGACGGCGATCGACAGCCCTTTGGGCCGGGCGACCTGCTCTTTGCTCCCCGAGGCGTCCCACACCAGTTCGAGGACTTCACCCCGGACTTCGCAGTCTGGGCGATCCTCTGCGGCATTCAGTCGGCGGGCGAGTAGGCGGGCCTGGAGTTCGACGCCCGATGGCGCGTCACCGCAAGCCGATTCCCCCATGGCTGATGGGTTTGATGATCGCGGCGGTCGTGTTCGTCCTCGTGCTCGTGATCTTCAACCTTCTCGGTTTTGGCGACGATCCGGTGGTGGAAGGGCTTGCTCAGGCGGCACGTTGACAATGGTGCGCCAGAACATGCCGGCTGCAGAGGTCGAGATCGATTCCGCATTGGTTCGACATCTCCTCGAGTCGCAGCGACCTGATCTCGCCGAGGCGGAGATTGCTCCCCTCTCCTTCGGCTGGGACAACGTCTCATTCCGGATCGGAGCGAGTCGCGTCGCACGGTTGCCGAGACGGGAAATGGCAGCCGGATTGATCGAGAACGAGGCCACCTGGCTTCCGGAGCTCGCTCCCAGGCTCCCGCTCCCGGTGCCGGCCATGGAGTTCCTGGGCGAGGCATCCGGGAGGTACCCGTGGCGATGGCTCATCACCCCGTTCATATCCGGAGAGCCTGCCGGCACGGTCCCGGATCTGGATGTCACCGGGTGTGCGACGCAGATCGGGGGCTTTCTCGCAGCCCTCCACCGGCCGGCACCTGCCAACGCCCCACACAACCCGTTCCGGGGCGGTCCACTGAACGATCGTGACGAAACGACCCGACAGCGCTTCGCAGCACTCCATCGGCCTGCGGATCGCGCTCGTCTCTCCTCTCTCTGGGACGAGTCACTCACGGCGGAGCCCTTCGACGGGGCGCCTGTCTGGCTGCACGGTGATCTCCACCCCCAAAACCTCCTCGTAACCGATGGGACGCTCTCGGGTGTCATCGACTTTGGCGACATCACGTCCGGCGATCCGGCAACCGATCTCGTCGTGGCGTGGAGTCTCGTAGGAAAAGAGCACGAGTTGTTCTGGGACGCGTACGGCTCGACAGCGGCCGCGCTCCGCTTGCGGGCCCGCGGATGGGCGATATCCCTCGGACTGGCCTACGTCGCCAACTCCGCCGACAATCCGGCGATGGAGAGCATCGGTGAAGAGACCCTGCAGGCGGTCCTCGATCTGTCCTGATCAGCGCCGGAGCGCCGAGCCTCAGGTAATGCGCAGAATCTCACTGATGACTCGGTGAGATCAGCACGGACTCCCGGCTCAGCGCCGGAACGCCGAGCCGCAAGTCATGCACAGAATCTCACCGGCCCTCAGCGTGCCTGACTGCGTCCTCCGCCTCGAGGCACCCACCGGTGCGTCTTCGTTGTGCGTCCTGGTCAGCTCCGCTGATGACTCGGTGAGATCAGCACGGACCCCGGCTCAGCGCTCGGGGATGACGTTCCCGTTGCAGTCGATTCCGTCCGCCGGTCGGTAGTCGGCCTCGATGGTGTCGACCACTACCCGTCCGTCCGAGAAGGTTCGCTGGCGGTCGATCTCGCTATGCCGGCACTGGTTGCGGCGGGTGATGCGTTGGGCGACCTCCTCGACCTCGACGTTGGGTGTCGAGTACATCGTTACGGTGATCGACGTCGGTGTGTAGCTCGGCCAGATGAGCACCGGGTGATCGGTGTTGTTGGTCATCACCAGATCGGGGCCAGGTATGGACAGCGTCGCCTCCCGGCCGAACGGGTAGCGAGAGAAGTACACCGAGTGGCTCCGGTATTCGTCGAGGTCGAGCCCCGCATAGAAGGCGGCATTGAAGATGGTCGTCACGAACTGTGAGACGCCACCCCCCACCTCGTCGGTCATGTGACCGCCGCGAATGGCGCCGGCGGGCAGATACCCCTTCTCCCGGGTGCGGGGGCCGACGAACTCGTTCAGTGACAGTGTCTCACCGGGTATCAGGTACTTGCCGGTCAGGGCATCGGCGATGGTTTGGATGTTGACGACCCTGTTCTCACAGCAACCGTGGTTCGTGGTGAACTCGGCGACCGGCTCGATCACCTGGGTTCCGTTGGCCCAGGCGACCAGGGTCTCCTCCACGGAAGTCCTGGTCTCGAGGACATGCCACGAAGGGCCTCCGCTCATGTAGTCGTCGACGGCCTGACGCACGGACTCGGGAGAACAGCACACCTGGGGCGGCTCCCCCGCGGCGACGACGACCACCTCTCCGTCCAAGACCTCGAGCTGGGGAGGGATGAGGTCGCCGATCGGATCGGGGAAGCCGGCCTCCACCGTCTCCTGAAATCCTTCGAGGTCGATCGTGATTGCCATCTCACCATTGTCCGGGGTCGCGCCGAGATGACTGCGGACCTGGGCCGGAGTGAGATGGGCCGACTGGTTCCCCGAGATGGCGAGAAACCCCGGACTGGTGACCACGTTGACTTCGTCCACGAGATCCTGTGCGACCTGATCGGTCACGCTGGGAGGGATCGGGACCCGATTCGCCTCGACCTCGACGACGCCACTGGCGACGTCGGCTTCTACGAGGGCGTCGACGATGTGGTCGACGTCGATCCCAACACCATCCACACCGGCTTCGACGGCCACCGAGGAGGTGTCGTCGATGGTGATCGATGGCTCCACCGGCTCAGAGATGGTGAAGTCGGGTCGGGACAGTCTCTCCCTGGCGACCTCCTCGTCCAGGACGTAGCTGTCGTCGATGCCCACGGTGGAGAAGGGAGTCGCAGCCCAGGCCACGAACTCGGTCCAGGCCCCGTCGCCGTGCCGAGCTGACACGACCTCAGTTACGGTCTCGTTGTAGAGGTAGTCGTAGCCGATCTCGGCCGCGGTCATCACCACCCGCCTCTCACCGAGATCGACGATCACGGGTGTGCTGAGCAAACTGAGCTCCCGGTCGCTCACGTGCTCGGCGACGTCGTCCGGGCTCAATCCCGAGATGTCGATCCCGGCGAGCCTGACGTTGGGCGCGACGGTTTGACCTTCGCTGGCAACGTGAGCCGTCCACGCAACGGCGGCGACGACGAGGGGTATGAGCAGTGCGGGGAGAACCCACAGCCAGCCGTTTGTCCTATCCCGGTGCCTGGCCATGAACGCAACATGCTAAGTAAGTGAGTCTGCAATGACGGGATTGCCCGCACCATCTTTGGGTGTCTCGAGACCGGAGCGGCAGTGGTCGCCCGCCGTTGCGGTCCGCACTCTGTGTGGCCACCCGGTCGAGAAGCCTTGACGCATTTCGCGAGAATGCGATAGAGTGGCCAGCGAGCCTTCGGGTTCCGGATCGCCCCTACGGCGTCAGTCGATGGGGCGGTTCAACAACTGCAAGTTCGATTGGGGACATGTTCGCGCGTGTGTTAACGTGTCCTTTCTTGCGTTACCCCCGACCATCCACCACCTCAAGGAGGCACCCCTTGGCTTCGCGCGTGGCTGAGCGGTTTTCCTTCGGGAAGATCCCCGAGGTTCTGCCGCTACCCAACCTGCTGGCTGTCCAGCACGAGTCCTTTCAGTGGTTTCTCGACGAAGGTCTCCGTGAGATCTTCGAAGAGATAAGTCCGATCGAGGATTTCACCGGATCTCTCGCCCTCGAGCTCACCGACCATCGCTTCGGCGAGCCCCAGATGACTCTGGAGGAGGCCCAAGAGAGAGACGCCAACTACGCCCAACCGTTGTTCGTCACGGCCCGGTTCATGAACCGGGGCACCGGTGAGATCAAGGAGCAGCAGGTCTTCTTGGGCGACTTCCCGATCATGACCGACAAGGGAGTGTTCGTCATCAATGGCACCGAGCGTGTCATCGTGTCCCAGCTGGTTCGCTCGCCAGGCATCTACTACGACGTCACGAAGGACAAGACGTCCGACAAGATGATCTACTCGGGGAAGATCATTCCCGGGCGTGGTGCATGGCTCGAGTTCGACACCGATAAGAAGGACACCATCGGTGTCCGCGTCGACCGGAAGCGTCGACAGTACGTGACTGCCTTCATCAAGGCGCTCGGCATTGCCGAGACCGACGAGGAGATCCTCGAGATGTTCGGTCACGCCGAGTCGATCAAGAACACGATCGAGAAGGACACCAACGCCGACAAGGAAGAGGCCCTTCTCGACCTCTACCGCAAGCTCCGCCCTGGCGAGCCCACAACCGTCGAGTCGGCACGTGGTCTGATCCAGACGCTGTTCCGCAACGTGAAGCGTTACGACCTGACCCGGGTGGGTCGTTACAAGATCGCCCAGAAGTTCGGCGAGGATGCGCCCAAGGACTACCGCGCCGAGGGCTTGCAGATGCTGCGCGACGAGGACATCCTCGATGCCATCAGGTACCTGGTGGCATTGCATGCCGGCGAAGCCACGATGGAGACCCATCAGGGAAACGAGATCGGCATCTCCACCGACGACATCGACCACTTCGGCAACCGTCGCATTCGCACGGTTGGCGAACTGGTGCAGAACCAGGTGCGAGTCGGCCTCACTCGTCTCGAGCGTGTGGTCAGAGAGCGGATGACCACCCAGGACCCCGATGCGATCACACCACAGAGTCTGATCAACATCCGTCCGGTCACTGCTGCCATCAAGGAGTTCTTCGGGACCAGTCAGCTCAGTCAGTTCATGGACCAGCCCAACCCGCTGGCAGGGCTGACCCATCGGCGTCGTCTCAATGCGCTAGGTCCAGGTGGGCTCAGCCGTGAGCGAGCCGGTTTCGAGGTCCGCGACGTTCACCCATCTCACTATGGACGTATGTGCCCCATCGAGACACCAGAGGGCCCGAACATCGGCCTCATCGGTTCGTTGGCTTGCTACGCGAGAGTGAACGACTTCGGCTTCATCGAAACTCCATACCGCAAGGTGGAGAATGGGAAGGTCAGCGACAAGGTCGACTATTTGACCGCCACCGAAGAAGAGCGATACATCATCGCCCAGGCGAACGCCCCGCTCCAAGAGGATGGCACCTTCGTCAACAAGCGTGTCCTCGTTCGCAGGGGAGCGGAGGTCGAGACTGTCGAGGCCAAGCTCGTCGACTACATGGATGTGTCTCCCAAGCAGATCGTGTCCGTTTCGACGTCACTGATCCCGTTCCTGGAACACGACGACGCCAACCGCGCCCTCATGGGCTCGAACATGCAGCGTCAGGCGGTTCCTCTCCTCACAGCCGAGTCTCCGCTGGTCGGTACCGGTGTCGAGGCCAGGGCTGCCCAGGACTCCGGCGACATGGTCGTCTCGCCGGTCGATGGCGAGGTGGTCGAGATCACCGGTGACGAAATCGTCGTCAAGGAGAAGGGGGCCAACAAGAAGCACACCTTCGCCCTCGACAAGTTCAAGCGATCCAACCAGGGCACGTGCATGAACCAGAAGCCTGTCGTGTCCGTGGGCGATCAGGTCAAGGAAGGCGATGTGCTCGCCGACGGC
>DASUUP010000476.1:0-2421 GCA_036373995.1 Acidimicrobiia bacterium | reverse complement strand
GAAGGACCGCATCGCTCTTGGTCTCCAGCCGACCTTCGAGAACCACATTCCCCTCGACGACGTGGATCTCCACCCGCTTCGGGTCGACCCACAGGACCTTCCTCATGACGTGTTCTTTGAGCTCTTCGATGATGCTTTCGTCGGGGCGTGCGAAGGCGCGGAGGATATCCGAGCGGCTGATGATCCCGAGCAGTTCCCCATCGTCGACCACGGGGAGACGCTTGATCTTCTTGGACTGCATGAGCCGAGCTGCCTCGGCATGATCGGTCTCTGGGGAGACGCTGACGACATCGGAGGTCATCACGTCACCGACCAGCCGCTCGAAGTGTGGCACCTCGACGTCGTGACTGAACCAGCTCAGCACCCTGGCCCGCTTCTTCGGACGACGGTCGGATTCACTCTTGACGAAGTCGGCTTCGGTGATCACTCCCATCAGACGGCCCCCGTCGGTGACGACGAGACCGCTCACGCCGGCTTCGATCATCCTTCGGGCTGCTTCTTTGAGTGACGCGTCTGGACCGATGGTGATCACGTCGGCGGTCATGAGGTCACGAACTCTCATCGGGGTTTCCTCCTTCGATGGGTGAATGTACCAATCGTCTCGCAGTTCCCGGACCTGTCTCCGGGGCGTAGGTCACAAACGAGTCGGTCCATGGGCCCGCTCGGGTGGCTTTCGGCGATGGCTTCAGCTGCAGTTGTCGCACACACCTGTGACCACGAGGTCGACGTTGTCAGCAGAGAAGGAATGATGTTCCTCGAGATGGGATCGAATCTGGTCGACCAGCTCGCCCACGTGGTGATCGACGGCGCCACATACCCGGCAAACCATGTGGAAGTGGTCATCGGGGTGGGAGATCTCCCAGCGGGCCGAGTCGTCGATGCCGAGATGAGACTCTCTGACCAGATCGAGATCTGCAAACAAGGCAAGGGACCTGTAGACCGATGAGATGTTGACGGTAGGGTCGGCCCGGTTGACCGACTCGGCGATCTCCTCGGCGGTGAGATGACCGTTGGCGGAGCGCAGCACCGACCAGACCAGCCATCGCGGGCTGGTCAGTCGATAGCCGTGGTCGCGGAGGAGATGGCCGAACTCGGTGGCGGCTTCCATCGTGCCCCATGGTATTAGCGGTCCTGGTCCTCTGCGAGCCACTGTCTGTTGCGAGTGAGTCGCAATAACGTGTATCGTTGCGCACGATGATCCTGGCACTGCACGCACCCGACGGCTTTCTCAACCCGTCCACTGCCCTGGCGACAGCCATCATCAGCGTCATGGTGGTCGGGCTGGCGCTGAGACAGTCCAGACACCAGCTCGCCGATCGGGCCATCCCGCTGGCCGGGATCACTGCGGCATTCATATTCGCCGCCCAGATGTTCAACTTCCCTGTCCTGGCCGGGACGACCGGTCACCTGCTCGGCGCGGCACTTGCCGCCATCCTGCTCGGCCCTTCCGTCGGGGTCGTCGTCGTCACCATCGTCGTGGTGGTGCAGGCCTTCGTGTTCGCCGATGGTGGTCTGACAGCACTGGGGTACAACATCCTGAACCTGGCGATCGTCCCTGCATACGGCGGTTATGCCGCTTTTCGCCTTTTCCGCAAGATGTTCCCCTCCAGTTTCGGCGGGGTGGCCGGAGCAAGCGGGCTCGCCGCGTGGTCGTCGGTCGTCCTATCGGCCATGGCCTTCTCCATCGAATGGCTCTTCGGCGCCTCTGCACCCGTTGCCTTCGACGATGTGTTCTCGGCGATGGTCGGCGTTCATCTCTTGATCGGCATCGGAGAGGGCCTCATCAGCGCACTTGCGGTGGGGGCCATCCTCGCCTCGCGACCCGATCTCGTGCACGGAGCCCGCAACCTCGACTCGACCCAGCTGGCTGACCGGCGACCGATGAAGACCCGTACCTTCCTGGTGGGCGGCTTGCTGGTGGCCCTCGTTTTCGCAGGGGTGGTGAGCCAGTTCTCATTCGACCGGCCCGACGGTCTCGAGTCCGTTGCCGAGGAGACCGGTTTTGCGGCGTCCGGTAGCGAACACACTCTCGCCGACTCGCCTTTTGCCGACTACGCCACCGCCGGGATCGACAACGAGAAGGTCAGTCTTGCGGTCGCCGGCGTGGTGGGCGCCCTGGTCACGATTGCGGTTGGGGCGGGGATACTGCTCGCGGTTCGCGATCGGCGTGGCCGCGATCCGGCCATGGTCTGACATTGGGAGCAGGGCACAGTCACGCGCTCTTCGTGCACGAGCACAGTCGTGCACACCAGCTCGCCCCGGAAGCGAAGATCCTCGCTGCCCTGGGGTTCGTCATCTCGGTGGCGGTCACTCCTCGACAGGCCGTCTGGGCGTTTGGCGTCTACACGGCGACGGTGTTGGCGCTTGCGGTTTGGTCGCGGGTCCCGATCCGTTTCCTGGCGTTTCGTCTCACCGCTGTGC
>DASUUP010000475.1:0-10368 GCA_036373995.1 Acidimicrobiia bacterium | reverse complement strand
CGGCGTCGGCCCGTTCGTGGGTGGAGAGGGTCTGGAATGCTCGGGGCCGTCCGAAGAGTGCCAGTCCTCCGCCACGGGTCCGCAGCAGTCTGAGGAACAGCTTCAGGTCCTTCTGGTCTTGTTGGTGGGGGAGACGCTCGAACAGGTCCGGCAATCGGTCGGTGAGCCCGAGATGCGATCCGGGATCGGTCCAGGCCGGACCGTCACCCGCCACGGCCGGGAGCAACGTGTCGACCAGAACGTCGAACGTGGCCAGATCCTTGCGACTGAGTGTCCGGGGCACGTTCCGAAGGCTATTCGGATCCGCCCGAATCTGTCAGAGCCAGTGCCTACTTTCGAGGTATGGGGCCCGTCTGCCAGGTCATTGATTGCCAGCGTGACATAACCACCAGGGGCTACTGCGAAATGCACTATCGAAGGGTCCTGCGCAGTGGTGATCCAGGCCCGCCCGGATCGCTGCGCGTGCGCGGGATCTGCATGGCTCCGGATTGCGACAAACTCGTTGACGCCAAGGATCTCTGCCACGGCCACTACCAGCGTTTGCTACGAACAGGAGACGTGGATATGAGCCCTCTCAGGGAAGGAAAGAAGCAGTGCCAGGTGGAGACTTGCGACCGCGAGGCAGAGAGACGCGGTTATTGCCAGGCACACTACAAACGGGTGTTGAAACACGGTCACCCGCAGGCGAACATCCCGATTCGCGAAGTTGACGGTACGGGCCATATGAGCCACGGCTACCGCCTGGTCAACATCCCACGGAAGCTGCGCTACCTCAGTGGCGGAGCCACCAAGATGGCGGAACATCGATTCGTGATGGCCAAGCATCTCAACCGCCCACTCAGGTCTGATGAACATGTCCACCACTTGAATGGCATTAAGACCGACAATCGGCTCGAGAACCTGGAACTGTGGTCAAGGTCGCATCCCAGCGGCATGCGAGTCGAGGATCTCCTCGAATACGCCCAGACGATCATCGAGATGTACGGTGAGGAGTTCGAACTCCTTCTTAGGACAGCCTGAGAGGCTGCGCCCCAGGTGGTAAGAAACCCCCCGCTGGACAGGGGTTTCGTCGCAGTCCCGACCAGATTTGAACTGGCGTTTCCGGCTTGAGAGGCCGGCGTCCTAGACCCCTAGACGACGGGACCATGTTGAGAGGTCAGTGTCCCAACCTCTGGCTCGGGGGGACGGACTCGAACCCTCAATAACAGGGCCAGAACCTGTCGTGTTACCTATAACACCACCCCCGAACGCGCACCACCCAAGAGAGGTGCGGGGTAGAGGCCAAAGGATAATCGCGAGACCGTCGATCTGTGAAGTTGCTGACATCAATAAGACTTGTCGGCGACGCCCCGCAGCCAGTTGCGATAGATCACCTTCCCTTGTTCGTTCCACCGGTGGGGCTCTTTGGGCAGCAGTTCGGACTCCACCAGCAGCGGCGGCTGGTTCCCCTGGGACTTGGCCTGCTCGAGGACGGGCCGATACTCCTCGAGCTTGGTGATCGCCTCTTTCTCGAAGTAGTGGGCCGGCAGCGGCGGATAGTCGTCACGATCGCCTCGCCAGTACCTGCCTACCTCGCGCCGGTACTCCTTGAGAAGACTCACCAGGTCGTACTCCGGATGACCCTGGAAGAACACATAGAAATCGTCCTCGTCGACGGCCATATGGACACCGGCCTCCCGGCTCTCGATCAGCACGGTGAGGCCGACCGCTTCCATCTCTGCCCGGGTCACGTCGTACCAGTGCGAATGCGGGGCCTCGACCGGCTCGGACAGACCCTCGAGAAACGGATGGTCCTCGAGAATCTCATGCTGATAGACCCCCCACATCTTCTCCGGAAGCTTGGTGCGGACCGTTTCCCGATATTTCTGCAACACCGCATGAGTGGCGAGACAGCTGCACAGGATCGAAGTGGTCTCCTTCTGGGCCCAGTCGAGGACCTCTCCCAACTCGTCCCAGAAGGCCTCACGCTCCAGCTCGTGCTGCGCCGGGTTGGCTCCTGTGACGATCAGGGCATCGAGACCAGTGTCCCGCACGTCGTCGAACGTCGAGTAGAAAGCGGAGACATGGCGGCGTGCCGCTTCGCCACGTGAGAAGGCGGCGACAGTGAACGGGTACACCCACAGCTCGAGCTCGTCGGCAGCAGCAGCCACCAGTCGGATGAATTGCCGGTCGGTGGCGCGGATGGCGGCGTCGGGCATCAGATTGAGCAGGCCCACCGAAACCGTGTCCCGGTCCGAGTCGGCGACGTCCCCCCGCCGTGCCACCGTCACGCCTTCCTCCCGCATCGTCCGAAAAGCCGGAAGTTGGGAGTGGGCGACGAGCCCCATCGTCTAGTCGGTCCTCACCGAAAGCGAATCGAGGTAACGGGCGAGATGCTCGGTGATGTCGATGGCGTCGTCCTCGGCTCCGTGGATGAAGCTCGACTTGCGACGCCGCAGGAAGTTGAGCCCGATCCGGTAGAGACCGGGAGAATCGGTGACGACTCCCCCGTCGTGTCTGATCTCACCCTTTCGATCGAGGACAGGGATGTCGAGCCACGAGTAGTCGGGTTGGTACCCCGTTGCCCAGAGCACCGTCCTTATCGAGCCGTCGGTCAGGTCGAGCGACAGGGACGGGTCGTCCTCCACCACGGTGTCCGGGTATCGCTCAGGAGCCGACACCTCAGCATCCATGCCGTTTTCGGTTGCCCATTCGTCGACCAAGTCGAGGAGGCGAATCTGTTTCAAGTCCGCGAGAGAGCAGACGTTGCGCAAGGATCCGGAGAAGTAAGCCGTGCCCTCGTTGATGGCACTGATCCTCCCCACGAGACCGACCCCCTGGGAGGTGAGCGAATTCAGGTCGACCGTTCGGCGCTCGGGCGTTCCCACCAGCTGTGGCGACGGGACGTGCCGGGCCCGGACCAGGTCGTCGACCTCGTCGTACCGCTCGTCGAGCCGGCCGATCTTGTCTAGCCACCACTGGATATCTCTGCCCCGATACGTGCGGGGCATCCGCACGTGCTCGCCGACCGCAACGGTCACCGGGCGTCCGGACCGCTGGATCTCCTCGGCGAGCTGGATTCCGGTCGCCGAGGCACCGACCACGAGGACGCCGCCATCCCGCAGCAGGTCGGGTCTCTTGTAGTCGAAAGCCGTCACCGACTCGACATCGGGTGGAAGCTCGGCGGCGACGTCAGGAGTCTTGGGGCGGTTGAAGCCTCCCGACGCGATCACGACAGACCGCGTCTCCCATGTCAATCCATTCGAGCCATTCGAGGCCACCACATACCGCCCGTCTTCACTCCGAACCGAATCGACAGCGGTATGCGTCTCGACGGGGGCATCGACCCACCGGGCGTAGCGGTGGATGAAATCGACGACCTCGGGCATGGTCATGAAACCGTCGGGGTCATCGCCCTCGTATGCGAAGCCGGGCAGCCGGGCCTGCCAATTGGGGGTGAGGAGACGCAGTGAGTCCCAGCGCTCGTGACGCCAGGTGTTGGCGATCTCGCCTCGCTCCAACACCACGTGGTCGATGCCACGCTCCGTCAAAAGGTGGCTGACCGCGAGACCGGCATGCCCGGCCCCGATCACCACTGTTGGTAGGCGGTTCACGGAGCCGGGCATTGTCTCAGCTGTTGACGGTTACCGCGACGTTGGTCGGGTTGGTGATGACGTCGAAGACAGCGGAACGCTTCTGCGACTGGGCAACGAGAGCCTCGATCTCCTGGTCGGTGGCATCGGCATCGATCTCGTAGTTCACCCTGATGTTGTTGAAGCCGTTCCGGACTTCGGGGTCACCGCCGAGGATTCCGAGGATGTCCATGTCACCCTCGATGGTTGCCTTCACCGAGTTGAGCTGGATGTCGCGATTCTGGGCGACGGCAGCTACACCCGCCGTGAGGCAGCTGGCCAGACCAACGAGCACGAACTCGACCGGCGTGGCTCCCTTGTCCTCTGCAGCAAACACCTCGGGGTGGTCGGCAGAGAACGTGAATGTCGACTTGTGCGTCTGGTTGTCGCCGAGACCGAAGAACTCCTCGACCTTCGACTCGCTATGGGTGCCGACCGTCCACTCGTTGGTGGCACGCCATGTGAACTTGGCACCCTCCGGTGCCTCGGTCAATGCGTTGCGGGCGCCGAGCAGATGCTCGACATTCACTCCGTTGTTGGCTGACTTCTCTTGAACTGTGGTCATTGCTTTCTCCTCGATTGTCGTTCGATTTGGTACTCGAACACCCGAACGGGTGGTCGATTGAGGGATACGCCAGAAGAGGGCCATGGGCCCCTGTTTGGCTCCCTGGGCGGTTGGCGCGCTGTGCGATCAGGGAATCGAGTGGACCGCCCGGGAGCACAGACAGATGCACATCTCGAGGGGCTGGGAAATGCGGTGGTTTGGCGGGTTCATGTCAGGCTCCTATCGCTGCCTCTCGGGCCGAGCCCGAGCGGTTGGAGTTCCTCACCGGAACTCCCCTCCTGTTTCGCGCTCTTTGAGCGCTGCGAGCGGAACACCGCCTACAGCTGGCTCATCGGCAGGCATTGGCACCGACTCACTCGGTTGCCGCGGCTTCACAGGGCCTGTCCCTCCACCGCTCTGGATGAGCGCGTTGTACGAGCGATAGTAGAGCAGTCTTGGAATCAGTGGTCAAGGTTGGGGGCGACGCGAGCGGTGTTACCGGACCGGCCGGCTCGGGTACCTTCAAACCATGGGACTCTCCAAAGAACAGCTGTCATTGCTGGACCAAACCAAGGAGGTGAAGGTCGAGACCTCCTCGGAGTCGGGCTCGCAGAAGACCGTCATCTGGATCGTGGTCGTCGACGACACCGTCCATGTGCGATCAGTGCGCGGCGACGAAGGTCACTGGTATCAGCGTGCCCTCGCCAACCCGTTGGTGGCGATACATGCCGGTGGCGAGCGCATCGAGTTCCGCGCGGTGCACGTAGCCGATCCCGACGAGATCGTGGCCGTATCGGACGCGCTGCGCTCCAAATACCCACCGGGTGGACCACTCGACCGTATGACCCGCGCCAACGTGCTGGACAACACCTTGCGTCTCGAGCCGTTGTCGGGCGAACAAGACGATTAAGCGACGATTTGGACATTCCGTCCTTGACGGCCGGTCGCCGGGTTGCTCTACTTACCGGCCACAAAGACGCGCTCATCAAGAGCGGCGGAGGGACAGGCCCTGTGAAGCCGCGGCAACCGTGAAGACGGTGCCAATGCCTGATCGATGAGTAGCCGAGACGGGTTCTCCCGCTCGCGGCGCTCTCAAGAGAGCGCGTAGAGGAAGGAGTTTCCGCACGCTGTCCGCCAGGACAGGCGGAAATCTCCAATCTCTGAGTCTCACTCAGAGACATGCGAGCTGAAAGGAGAAACGAGGTGGAGCAACCGATCGCTAGATCGCACGAGCTCAGCGCTCACGCCCGTCGATGTCGAATGTCCCTCTGAGCCTGGCCCGTCTTCGCGGGCACATCCAGACAATCACTCGCGCTTCAACGCGCGCTCGGAAAGGACAAGCCATGACAACGACCATCAACCAACTGAACTCCGTCGACATCGCCGCCGTGGGCGACCTGGTGTCGGCGATTCGAGAAGAGCCCACCAACGCCGGCACCGTCTGGAAGTCGACCGTCGACTGGAAGGGCGGGTTCCGCTCCGAGGCGAGAAGCCGTGACTTCGATCCGGTCCCGTCAGACGAGCCCCCGGCACTTGGCGGCGAGGACACCGCCCCAAACCCAGTCGAACAGCTCCTCGGTGCGCTGGGCAACTGTCTCGCCGTCGGATACGCGGCGAACGCTACGGCAGCCGGCATAGAGCTGAAGAGCCTGAGGATCGAGCTAGAGGGAGACCTCGACCTCCATGCCTTCCTCGGCCTCGTTGACGGACATGCCGGGTTCGAGACCATCAAGGCAAACGTCTCGATCGACTCGGATGCCACGGAAGACCAGATCGACGAACTGCATGACAAGGTCGTGGCCACCTCCCCGGTGGGCCACACCTTGCAGCGGTCGATCCCGGTCTCGGTGCAGTTGGCCTGAGCGAATAACGTCGGCCTCGTGGCGGTTGTATCTGCCACGAGGCCCGACGAGATCGGAACCAGACATGATCCCAGAGGACAAATACGGCTTCGACACCCGGGCCGTCCACGCGGGGCAACGACCCGACCCGGAGACGGGGGCGCGTGCCCAGCCGATATACGCCACCACGTCGTTCGTGTTCGAGGACGTCCAGCACGCTGCCGACCTGTTCTCTCTCCAGAACTTCGGGAACATCTACACCCGGCTCTCCAACCCGACCACGGCCGCCTTCGAGGAGCGCGTCGCATCACTTGAAGGCGCTCTCGGCGGCCTGGCCACGGCATCGGGCAAGTCGGCCCAGCTCGTCGCACTTCTCACGCTCGCCCAGGAGGGTGACCACATCGTCTCGTCCAAGGCTCTGTACGGGGGGACGTTCACTCAGTTCAACGTCACGGTGAGACGCATGGGCATCGACGTCACCTTCGTGGACTTCGGCGATCCCGACCAGGTCAAAGCGGCGATCACCCCGAAGACCAAGGCCCTGTTCGGGGAGACCATCGGCAACCCGGGCTGCGACATCCTCGACATCGAGCACTACGCCAACCTCGCCCACGAGCACGGCATCCCGCTCATCGTCGACAACACCTTCGCCACGCCCTACCTGTGCCGACCCATCGAATGGGGTGCCGACATCGTGGTCCACTCCGCGACCAAGTTCATCGGCGGGCACGGGACGGTCATCGCAGGCGTGATAGTCGAGTCCGGGGTCTTCCCCTACGACAACGGCAACTTCCCCATTCTCAGCGAGCCTTCCCCCTCGTATCACGACCTCAACTTCTGGGAGAACTTCCGTGAGTACGGGTTTCTGATGAGGGCTCGAACCGAAGTGATGCGTGACGTCGGTGCCGCCATCTCACCGTTCAACTCCTACCTGTTGCTGCTCGGCTTGGAGACGCTCTCGTTGCGGATGCAGCGGCATGTCGAGAACGCCGCCATCGTGGCTCGCCATCTCGCCGACCACCCTGACATCGCCTGGGTCCGCTACCCGATCTTCGAAGACAACCGCTGGACCGACCTCGCCAAGAAGTACACGCCCGAGGGCCCGGGCGCCGTGTTCAGCTTCGGGTTGAAGGGTGGCTACGACGCCGGGGTGAGATTCATCGAGAACGTCGAGATCGCCTCGCATCTGGCCAACGTCGGTGACGCAAAGACCCTCGTCATCCATCCCGCCTCGACCACACACCAGCAGGTCCCACCCGACGACCGGGAGGCGATGGGCGTCGGCAACGACATGATCCGCATCTCAGTCGGGATCGAGACCGTCGACGACATCATCGACGACCTCGACCAGGCATTGGAGAAGGCACATTGACGACGGCTACGAGAATCCCGGACGCGACCGCCCTCGAGCGGTTGCAGATCATCCAGAACTTCGAGTCGGTGGCGATGGTCGGGGTATCTGCCAACCCGATCCGCTCGTCCAACTTCGTGGCGTCCTATCTGGTGCGGACCCCGTTCCGGACCTACCCGGTCAATCCGGCTTATGACGAGGTCCTTGGCCTGAAGACCTACGACACCTTGTTCGACCTGCCTGAGGTGCCCGACATCGTCGACGTGTTCCGTCGTCACGAAGCGATACCGGAAGTGGTCGATCAGGCCATCGAGGTGGGGGCCAAGGTGGTCTGGCTCCAGCTGGGTTTGCGTCACGACGAGGCGGCTCAGAAAGCAGTCGAAGCCGGGTTGCTGGTCGTTCAGGACAGGTGTCTGAAGATCGAGCACGCCCGGTTCTCGGGTCGTCTCCACCTAGCCGGTTTCAACACCGGGGTGATCTCCTCGAAGCGAAGACGCCCGATCTAGCCGACGATCAGCGCAACACTCGCGACGGCGCCGATATTCGCCACCGCCAGCATGAGGACGCGTGTGGTCATGCCCTTGCGGAGGGCGCCGATCCTTTGGTCACGTCCGCCGTCTCATTCGCCGATAATGGAGACATGCTCGAGTTCGTACTTGGATACTCCGCAGGTTCGAAGACCGCCAGCAGAGCAGCATCGCTCGCGCGAAGCGCTTCCGTAGGCGAGGCCACGATCCACACCAACCGGATCGAAGACCTCAACGAGCGCATTGACCAGATGGCCATGCTCATGCGCGGCATGTGGGCTCTGCTCGAAGAGCAGGGGCTCACAACCGAGCAACTGGTGGCCAAGCTGGAGGAGCTCGATCACTCCGACGGCATACCGGACGGTCGCATGAAGAGCGCACCGGTCCGCTGCTCCTCATGTGACTCGATGGTCCCGGCGGGTATGGCCAAATGCCAATACTGCGGAGCCCAGGTCAGGGAAGTGGACGACCACCCGATGGGCCAGCTCTAGAACCTTTCTGTGTCGATTTTTCCGTCTCCGAGACGGAAAAATCGACACAGAAATGCGTCAGGGCACCAATACGGGGACCGCGGTGGCGCTCCCGCGCACCGTCAAAGGCTCGTCCTGGTCGACGAACACACCCAACAGGCCCAGCTCGACAGCTGCCGTGAGGGTCACACTCACCGAGGTCGGGCTCACCAGCACATCGGTAGCCAGGACGTCGATCCCCTGCCACGAGACCGCGGCATCGGCCAGGGTTCGCGCACGCGTCGGGTCCAGCACCACATCCCCTGTCGCCCGGTACGTCTCCTCATCGATCCCGGAGGCGGCGGCGATGGCGGCAGAGTCGGCGACGGACGCCAGCTCGCGTTGCAGTGCGAGGGCCCTCCAGTAATCGAGGGCCAGTCCGCCAAAGACCAGGAGAAGCATCGACAAACCCAACACCCAGATCGTCACCGACCCACGGTCCGAGGTCATCCCAGGCTCCTGTAGAGGTCGATCGGCTCGGTGTGATCTGCGGAGACCCAGAGCCCACCGACGGCGCCCCATGGTGTCGAGACCAGAGGAGTCCACAACTCGACGGTGACGGATACGACCGAGCCCCGAGTCAGCGGACAAACGCCGGTCGGACCGCCACCGAGAGTGGACGGACTGGCACCACACCATCCAACCCGCACCAGCGACGGGTCGATGTCGAGGCTCCGGGTATCGGCGATCACCTGGCCTTCGCCGGCACTTTGATCGAGCTCGAGCACTGTGGCGCGCGCTGCTTCCGCGGCTACGGCCTCCGCCTCGACTTTCCGCTCCGACCAGGGCCCAAAAGCCGTGACAACGAGAGCCACCGGGAACAAGAGCACGCCCACCGCGACGGCGAGCTCGACCGCAGCGTGCCCACGGTCTCTCATGGCTCCGATACGGCTCGAGAGGTCAGAGAGAACACGAAATCGGGCGTCAGCGGGGTCCACGACTCGAAGGTGACCGACGCCGAAGCGACGACGACCCCGCCGTCGGCCGCGCAGGACAGCCAGAGGTCATCCGACATGCGACCCCCGAGGAGATCGCCAACCACAGCGCGAGCTGTGTCCTCGCAGACGGATAGGCCGCCGACGCTGCCGGCACGGGCGCCCTGCTCGAGAGCTGATCGAATCGCCCCTCTCCCGTACTGGACGACGACCAGGTTGGCCAGCGCGAGGAACAGGATCAATGCCAGCGCCGAGGCCAGTACGAACTGGACCGAGGTGACGCCTCGATCTAGGCCCCGAGCAGCTGCGCCCGTATCCACCCGACCACGTCGACGCCGAGAGCCTGGAGCGCACCCCAGATCACCACCAGCGCCGCGATGGCCAGAGCAGCGTTGCCCATGAGCTCGGCTGTGTTCAATCCCCGGTCGTCGTTGCGCATGGCGTCTGACCATGCCCTCAATGCCGGCAGCATGTTGCCTCCTTTATCGCCAGCTCGTTATCAGGTACGGGAGAGGGGCAGCCACGAACAGGATCAGCACCGGGGCGAGGATGGCGATGGTGGGGACCAGCATCGCCGCACGCCGTTTCGTGGCCGACCTCTTGATGGACTCCCGCCTCGTCTCGCGTACATCTTCAGAAAGGGACAGCAGTGAGCCGGCCAGATCTGCCCCGCGCTCCTCGGCGGAGGCCAGGAGGCGATAGGTCCTCGAGCAGAACGGCTCAGGTGTCAACTCGGCGATCCGGCGGAAGGCATCCGGGCCTCGCCACCCCGACCGGTGGAGCCGCAAAGCCTCTTCGAGCTCGGATACCACTTCACCGTGGCCTCGATCGACTGTCGCCTTGACCGCCTGTATGACACCACCACCGGCGCGGACCCGCATCGCAAGAAGTTGGTTGACCGTGTAGATCTCGATCTTCATGCGTTCCCGCCTCGCCTCGATCGCCTTGTCGAGACGGCCCTTGACCCGCGTGGATCCCACTATCACCCCCAGACCCAGGAGGACCACGCGCAGAGTGACGGAAAGACCAAGAATCTGACCGAGCAACAGC
>DASUUP010000474.1:0-2131 GCA_036373995.1 Acidimicrobiia bacterium | reverse complement strand
TGCGCAGGGCTGGGAGGTGTTCGACGGCGTCTTCATGAGCAAGAGCACTCAAGGGCCACAGGGTGCCGAAGCCATCATCTACTGGGCGAGATTCCCTGAAGGTGCGCTGGCCAGTGCCTGTGCCAGTGTCAGTGCATTCTGGCCCCAACCGCCATCGGCCGCCGCTCTCGCGGCCGCGGTGGCGAGCATGTCCGGGATCGAACTCATATCTGGGCCCTCCGACGTCACAGTGGGTGGTCTTCCCGCCAAGCACGTTGCGCTCGTCGTTCGAGAGGACACTGGTTGTGATCCGGGCTTCTTCTACAACTGGAGGGCACAGACGGGTGGTGCGATCTGGGACCGCACGTTCTTGGGTGACACGATCAACGTTTGGATCGTCGACGTGGACAGGACACGCCTCTTCATCGCAGGAGCGACGCACGCCGACGCCAGACCCGATGTCTGGGAGGAGATCCAGCAGATCATCGACTCGATCCGCTTCGACTAGTCAGATCAGACCGCAGCCTCCTCCGATTGCTGTGAACGGAGGGACATGACACACGACAAGATCGACGGTTTTGTTCCGCACGCCAATGCGGGTGCCCGACGCGTCCGCGCTCGATCGAAACGAGTGGATCGTGTCCCATGGTCGAGGAACTCGAGTAGGTGCCGGTCGAATTCAATGGCTGCTCGAGCTGGCAGGCGTGCCCGGCGCCGAGGAGTGTGATCAGCTCGGCATCGGGTAGCACGTCACGAAGGGCGAATGCCCGCTGATGAGCGGCGTCTTCGCTGCCCGTCAGGATCAGCACCGGCGCCCTCACCTCTGCGAACCAGGGGGGATCTCCCTGGATGAGCGTGTCGAACATCGCCAGGATCGAGGGGACGTCGGCCGTCTCGTTGCGCTCGGTCCACAACCCGGCCATCCATTCCGCAAGCGGGGTGGCACGAAAGGCCGGTGAGAAGTCTTGGAGGGCATAGGCGTTCCGGTATTCGACTCCGTCGCGACGGTAAGCGTCGACGTGGCGCTGCAGATGGGGCTTCTCGGTGGCGTAGCCGGCTCCGGACACAACGGCGGCGGCGGTGCGCTCGGGGGAGAGGTGCTGCATGTGCAGGACGACGTTGGTGCCGATCGAGCAGCCGACCAACACCACCGGGCCGGCACTGTCGGTCTCAGTCTCGACCGACTCCCAGCACGCTTCGGCCAGGTCGGACAGGGTCACCCCCGGCCGTGCCCGGGGCGAGCGTCCGTAACCAGGCAGATCAACAGCGACGCATCGGTACCACGTGGAGAGGTGGGCAAGCTGATACATCCAGGCGGCGTTGTCCATGGGATTCGGGTGAACGAAGACCATGAGCGGGGCGCCGGCGGGTCCGACCACCTCCCGGTACAGCGCTCCGTCGATGTTTGAGACCACCCAGTCCTCTTCCTGTTCCGTGGGTGCAGGATTCTATGTCCGGTACCTGGATCCCACCGCTCCCAGGCTGGGTCCAAATCCCGCCAGCTGAGGGCAGAACGCCAACGAACTCGACGGGGGCGAGGCACGTCGGCCCGGGCATAGCGCCCGGGCCGATTGGTGTCTTTCCGGCTCGGGAGCCTCAGGCGAGAGCGACCTCGAGCGGGATCGATCGGGAGAGGGTGTGCCCCACCGGGGAGGTGGCGACCACCTTCTGATGCAACGCCTCGACGCTCTCATCATCGGTATCCGCGTCGATGTGGACGGTGGCTTGGATCGTCGAGAACCCGGCGTTGCCGTCGCCGAGACCGAGGAAGGTGTGAAGGTCGAGGTCGCCTTCGAGCTCGATCCTCAGGTCCTTCAACTCGACGCCGGCGGCGCTGGCATTGGCCGCATAGCCGATGACGAGGCACGATCCGAGGGCTCCGAGGAGCTGCTCCACCGGGTTGGGAGCGGTGTTGGTGCCGCCCAGGGCGAGCGGCTCGTCGAAGGCGATCGGCTCCAGATCACGGGAGCGGGCAACGGTCCGAAACGCCCCCTCCCAGGTCACTTCCGATTTCCAGATGGTCTTTGCCTTGTCAGGGTCTCCCTGGATGGCTTGGACCAAGGCGCCCACCGTGGGCAGGTCGACCTCGTTTAGGTATGTGGTTGTCACGGGTGTTCTTCCTTCCGAATGAATGTGGGTAGGTCAAAGCACC
>DASUUP010000473.1:0-11908 GCA_036373995.1 Acidimicrobiia bacterium | reverse complement strand
GTAGACATCCATGATCCAGCCTGTGCCTCCTGTCGAAGAGTACGGATTCGTACCGCGGTCTGAAGCGAATTTGCCGACGACCAGATCTCAGATCCGGATATCACACATCCGCCATCCGAAACGAGACCGGCTTTCAAGTCGACTCGTGTCGAACACGTCCTAGTTGTGTCGTAGGTGTGCTCGAGCGGGCCAGCGGGATCCTTACCGGAGAATGCATTGGCCTGGGCATGGCCCCCAGACACCGTGGGCGACGGGGGATATGTTTGCCTCCCGTCATGGACGAAGATCGACCGCTCACTGCGAGTCCCGTCGAGGCCTACTCGTCCACGGTCGGGTGACAATCTGACCAGGGCGGCGGACAGTTGCTCTGTCGCGATGGTGGTCAGGGAACCAAGAAAGAGCGTGCTGGACCGGGTCGTCCGTCGTGAGCGCCGCCGCGGGGTCACTCGTGGGATGAGTGCCAGGGCTCTGTGACCAGTCCGCCCGCGCTGACCTCGGTCAGGTGAGTCGCAGCGCCGGCCGAGACATTGGCTGTCGCACATCTGGACCTGGCGCGAACTCAGCGGGGGTCAGTCAGTTGGTGTAGGTTCGGAATCTGGATAGCGCTCCGCACATGGGTTGTGGGCGAAGTTTGCTGCATCCTTGCGCCCGACCTTGTGGGCGGTGGGCGCATCTCGTTCTCGAGGGAAGGATGAACGATGAGATTGGGGCGACGGTCATTCATCAAGCTCAGCGGATCCACTGCTGCCGTGCTGTACCTGCAGAGCGTCTCCGGCGGCTTGGTGCCGATCGCAAGGGCTCAAATCGAAGGGGGGACACTCCTGCCGGGCGACGTCGACAAGTACGTCCTGCCGCTGATAAAACCCCCGGCGATGCCCGGCAAGATCCAGAGGAGAAAGGACCAGTACAAGATCGCGGTGCGTCAGTTCACGCAGCGGATCCTGTCGCCGCCTCATCCGACCACCACGGTCTGGAGTTACGGGTCCGTCGACCATCCCGGCACCGTCGCCGAGGGTGGGTCGTTCAACTACCCCTCATTCACGATCGAGGCAACATGGAACAAGACCACCCAGGTGAACTGGCGCAACGAGTTGGTCGACGATCGTGGAGACTTCCTTGCCCATCTTCTGCCGGTCGACCAAACCCTGCATTGGGCGAATCCCCCCGGTGGTGTGGATGGCCGGGATTCACGTCCCGTGTTCGAGAACACTCCCGGCCCTTACCTGGGGCCGGTTCCCATCGTCACCCATGTTCACGGGGCGCACACCACCGAGGACAGCGATGGCTATGCCGAGGCCTGGTATCTGCCTGACGCCCGGAACATCCCGTCCGAGTACGCCCGAACCGGGACCTTCTGGGACTACTTCAATCGGAAGTACCACCACGGATGGGAACACGGAGACGCCTCGTTCAAGTACCCAAACGATCAGAGGGCGGCGACCCTGTGGTACCACGACCACACCCTGGGTATGACCCGCCTCAACGTATATGCCGGCCCAGCCGGGTTCTGGCTGATCCGAGGCGGGCCTGAAGATGTGGTACTCGACAGCCGGGACGGAACCCCCGCCATTCTGGCCGGCCCGGCGCCCGGCGTAGGAGACGACCCGTTGGGTGAATATGGGGAGATCCCCATTGCGATTCAGGATCGCTCTTTCAACGAGGACGGGAGTCTCTTCTATCCCGACACCCGCGCCTTCTTCGACGGGTTCACAGGGCCCTTCATCCCGAACAGCCCAGTCTCTCCGATATGGAATCCCGAGTTCTTCGGCAACATGATGTTGGCCAACGGATTCACCTGGCCGCACCTCGATGTGCAGCCGAGGCGATATCGGTTCCGTCTCCTCAACGGATGCAACTCGCGATTCCTGATCCTCCAGTTCGAGCATCCCGATGTGGAGGTCTGGCAGATCGGCGCCGATGGAGGCTTCCTCGCCGCGCCGGTCCGGCTCAACGATCACCCCTACCCGGGCAGCGTCGGAGGGGCAACCGTTCTCATCGGACCTGCCGAAAGGGCGGACCTCATCGTTGACTTTGCTCCTGCCGCCGGCACGCGGTTCCGGTTACTCAACCTCGGACCCGACGAACCGTTTGGAGGTGGCGAGATCGGTGTCGACTTCGATGCCGCTGACCCGGCGTCGACCGGACAGGTGATGGAATTTCGCGTGGCCGCCGATTCTGTCGCAGACCCGACCACTCCACCCCCATTCCTGCAGTTGCCCTCCATCACACCTTTGGGCGCGGAGACCAACACCCAGTTCGTGAGTCTCAATGAGGAGGTCTACGAGGCGGCGGATGTTCCCTTTGCGGCGCTGCTAGGAAGATTCGACGAAGAGGGCAATTCGCTTCCCCTGATGTGGAGCGATCAGATATCGGAGAATCCCGAGCTGGGGGCAACCGAGGTGTGGGAGATGCGTAATTTCACCGAAGATGCGCACCCGATCCACATCCATCAGGTGCAGTTCGAGGTTCTCGGTCGAGAGACTCTTGACGGTGGGCCGTCGGTCGCAGGGAGCAATGAGCCCCTTCCCGGGGAGAGCGGGCACAAAGACACTGTGACCGTCTATCCCGGTGAGCTGACCCGGGTCAAAGCGAAATTCGACATCCCGGGCTTCTTCGTTTGGCACTGTCACATCGTGGAACACGAGGACAACGAGATGATGCGACCCTTCCACGTCGGCCCGATCCCGTCCGACTCCCCGGGGGTCTGACGGGCTGGTCCCGCAGCCTCAGACTCGATCGGCGGCCGAGACCTCGGCGGCCAATGCGTCGAGATCGCCGGCCACGGGCTCATGTGTCCACACTTTGATCCCTCTCAGCAGGTCGGCATATTCGTGCTCCTGGCCGGGGCGGAGCGC
The DNA here is from genome assembly GCA_036373995.1 of Acidimicrobiia bacterium. GTDB lineage: Bacteria > Actinomycetota > Acidimicrobiia > Spongiisociales > ZC4RG35 > JANQRA01. Next base: position 9,053 of record DASUUP010000473.1, on the reverse strand, counting down.
GACCCTGATAGGCAGGTCCGGGCGCAGCTTGCTCTTGTATCTCCTCAGGACCGCCCGGTGGTTGGGTCGATCCAAGTCGAGTTCGAAGACGATGCCGTGGGCGTTCTCGGCCAGTGGACAGCCTTTCCCTTCCACGAGCGGGCAGGCGCCCTCTCCTGGACCGTTGCAGATCTCAACCGGATAACCGAGCCGAACAAGGAAGTCGGTGTCGACGGGCTGGTTCCCCGAGGGCAGATCGAAAAGGATGTAATTGCCTGAGTCGGTCATCTCACACTTCCTTTCCCTTCCAGCATGCGACGCCTTAGGAGAAACGGGCAGGGCCGAAAGTCCCATGAGCTTGTGCCTCGTGGCGAGATCGGTTCAGGCGGACTCGTCTCCAAAGCGAACTGCGCCGACGGAGCGGAACAGGGCCTCGGATGCGATGTTCCCCTCCGTTATATAGAGGTCCGCTTCGGTGTAGCCGTCCTCGGCGAGGCAGTCCATGGCAACACTGGTCACCATTCGCGCCAAACCCTGGTTCTTGTGAGAAGGGACAGTCATCACGTAGCCGATGAACGGTTTGCCTTCGACTCTGGACACCAGGACCCCCGACACGATCCTGCCGTGATCCACCACGACGAACGAGCGGTCGAGCAGTGACGACTGGCTATCGAGAAACGCCCGGACTTCCTCGAGCGCTTCATCGAGGGTTTCGCCGTCGTAATCGATCGTTCCGAAGTAGGCGTCGAGCATGAGTCGGGCAAGGGCGTCGAGGTCGTCAACGGAGACGGGTCTCACCGGTAGGTCGTGCGATGCATCGACCGGAACACGATGCGACAGGGCGACTCGGTAGCGGAGCTTGCGCGTCACGCAAGGAGAGTATCGCCGGGGGCCGCCGCCGGAGTGGTTCCAGGACTCCTCGGGTCGCGACTCTCTCCGGCACCGACCTCCTTTGCAGCAAGAACTCATATGTGACAATGGGACCTGTCACGCCGCTAGCCAGTGGCTCGCCCCCGGTGTACAAAGAGGTGCATGGCTCCACGGCTATTGGTGGCCGATGTCCTGACGACTCTGCGACTGGGGATTGCGTTGACCCTGCCCAGGGTTCTGTGGTCCGGTCGACTGTCCCTGGCAGCCGTTCTCGTGTCGGCGGCATGGGTCAGCGACGTGGTCGATGGCCGTGTGGCGAGGGTTTCGGGCGGAGAGGGGAATATGGGGCCGTGGGACCTGCTTGCCGACACTGCAGTCGGCACCGGTATCGTCGTCGGACTCACTGGGGCCGGTGCGCTTCCGGTGTGGTACGCCGTCGCTGCCGTGGTGTCTTTCGGAGTGTGGTCGCGTCGTCGGGAGAACTTCGGCGGTTCGATGATCCTGCAGCTGTTGGGATACGTACCCCTGCTATCGATCCTCTGGATGGAGCGGCCCGACTGGTGGTGGCTTCCATTCGTCACGGCCGTCCTGATTGGGGTGGTCGACTGGCGTCGCCTCGTCCAAGTCAACATTCCCGGCTTCGTGCGCAGCTTCTCGTCCCACAATCGAAGCCGCGCCGCCTGAGCCCGCCTCGGTGCCCGAGAGGCTCCTCCGGCGATCGGTCTACCGTTGCTCCAAGACTTGTCGGACGAGGCCGTCACCACCCCGGGACGGATGGCGGGGTTCACCCCGAGCCACGATCACCCCTCGGAGACGAGGCTCCTCTTCGACCACGACGAACGAACGGGCGGGGCACGATGACTCACTGTCGAAGAAAGCTGCGACAGCCCTTTGCTCGGTCCTAGCCATAGTCGGCGACGAGCCAGCCTGCGTACGCCTTGGGCCACGAAACCGATTGCGCCTCATCCCGGAAGCGACGGTCGGCGTTGATGAGCCAGTTCTCCAGCTCGTCCGGTTCGATGTCTGCCGACAGGACTCGGCTCAGGTCGGTGTGGAGGTGCTCGGCGTACCACGCAGCCCACTTCGGGTTGACTCCTCCGGTGGCCGCGTGGTGGGCCTGGGCCGTCGTCACCAGGAGACCGACGATCTCGTCGAACGGGCCGGTCTCTCTCACGTCACAAGGATAGGCCTGACGACCTCGTCTGCGATACCAGTCATCAGGCCCGGTCTGGTTCTTCCCACGGGCCCCATACGTCGTCATTGGGCTCGCTGGATTCCGACTGTTCGAGACCGGCACTGAAGATGATCTCTCCGCCAGTCACGATTGGCGGTGCCACCTGAAAGTCCTCTGCGATCTGGTCCCACGCCTGGAAGCGAGGATCTGCGTCATGGAGGTGGTGGCCTTCGTCGTCTGCAAATATCACGCTGATCAGGTATTGGACGGCGCCTTCGACGGGTTGGGTCGAGATGTGCATCCTGGTCAGCGAGGCCTCGACCATGATGTCGCGGTCCACGAAGTCGGCCCAGACCGGCACCTCGTGTCGACGAAAGCCCTCCTCGAACTCGGCGACATGGTCGCTACCGATGTTGAGCACTATGCCAACTGCTTCCATCCTGAGAATCCTCCGTGAGCCTTCGGCCGTGACTTTACGGCCCGAGGGCGAGCCAAGGCCGGTCGCAAACGACGACCAATCGCGAGTGATCCTATGAAATCCCGATCCCTGCAGTTCCGACGGCGATGACAGCATTGACCCATCCACGGAGATCGTGCAGGCGGGGCCGGCAAGGCCGCTATACGCGCTCGGCGATCATCGCAAGGCACGGCTCACTGGTCAGGGATCCGTGTCGAGGGGGTCGACATCGACGTTGGTCGTCACCGAGTTCCTGATGAGGACGCGGTCGGCCGGGATCTACGCAGGAACCGGCCGGCGGTGCCGAGAGAGCCTCGACCTGACAGCAGACGGGGGAGATGCACTGCAGCGCCTGCGATGAACAAGATCCCGAAGCCCCATCCGGCTCCGGCGAATCCCCACGTCTCGAGGAGGACGCCACCCAGTCCGGCGCCCAGCAGATAACCGAATTGAGCCGCTGCCGTCCGGACGCTCATCGCAGCCAGCCTCCTCCCATCCGAGATCTGCAGACCCATCGCCGCCCCCGCGATCGTGCGTCCGGCCGCGAAGAAGACTGCCACGGTGAACAGCAAGAACGCGACAATGGCGTTGGCGCTGGTCGTCAGGAACAGGGTCACGCCGACAGCAGCTATCACGGAGAAGCCGGCAATCACAGGCCCGATGTCCTTGTCCAGCAACCTTCGCCCCAATGCGTTTCCTGGGAGGTAGAAGAGCGCTCCGGCGCCTAGAACCAGGCCAGTCGTGCCCACGCTGAGCGAGTACGACTCGATGAACACTGCACCCGCGTAGACCAGGGTTCCCGCCCAGGCGGCGAAGGCCAACAGCTCTCCAACGGCCCACCACTTCATTCCGGCCTGTTTCCAGAGGCCAATCGGATCGCAGTCCTGACCTTGGTCTCCAACGGTCCTGTCACGGAAGCCGAGAGCGACGAGCGCCATGACACTCGAGGCGAGAGGGACAGCGACCCACGCCCAGCGCCAATCCCGCCCTGCCACCAGTCCGACCAGCGGCTGGCCCACGACCCAGGCAATCGGTTGGCCGATGAGCGCCCAGGAGAGCACCTTGGCGCTCTCCCCCGATGCCGCCCATGTCTCTGAGGCGGCCAGACCTCCTGATATCACTGCGGCCAGACCGGCTCCGATGACCATCTGGGCGAGAAGGAGGACGACGAATGTTGGTGCTACGGCGCTGACGAGGGCCCCGAATCCGATGATCCCGAGCCCGCCGTACAGCAGTGATGACAGGGAGAAGCGTTGACCGGTCGCCGCAAGAACGAGAGCCAGTACCCCGGCGGTGAGACCGGAAACCGATCTCAGCTGTGCCGCGCTGGCGGTGCTCACCCCGAATTCGGCCGCCACCTGGGGGAGGATGGGCGAGAGGACGAGAATCGCTGCCTGAGCAGCGAACAACGCCGCGAACAACACGGCGGCAGGGCTCATGCCCCTTCGGAGGACACGGGTCTCCTGGGATATCAGCTTCTCGGTCACCGATCGGCTTCATCCCGGGTCAGGATCCGGAACACGAGCCCGAGAGCGAGCCCGTATGCCAGATGCGCGCTCAGATCCTGCCAAAGGACTTTGGTGTCGTATTCGCTCATTTTCTCGTAGACGCCGAGCCGGGGCAGAACGGCATAGCTGGTAGACCACGCCACTACGGCAGTTGCGAGCCCGAGGAGAGGATTGGACGTTCCCGCTGCACCAGCGGCGAGCCCATGGGTCTCTCCCCACATGAGACCGGTCAGCCAATGGACCGCATTGTTGACAGAGCGGGCGCTGCCGTCGGGAAGCTTCACACCGATGAGATCCGCCGCCGCCTTGGCCGTACGCGCCGGGGCCGCTGCGTCCTCGAAGCTGGTTGTTCCCTCGGAGGTTTCCCACGGTATGAACGGCTGGTCGCCTCCGGATGATCGATAGCGGCGGTACCAGACGAGATCCATGCACAAGGTGCCGACCGCTCCTGCCAGAGTGCCGGCGAGTGCGGAGGTGACGATCTTTCGCATCCTGGGACCCTACGTGCTCCGTACCGTCAGAGGATCAGGTTGAAGCCCCGGATCGCTTCGTGGACTGTGGTCATTTCGGTGAAGTCATCGGCTGCCCTTTCCGCCAGGTCTTCCAGCTCGCCGAGCGGCGATTCGGTGGAGAACTCGTAGAGCTCGAAGGTTGGTGCGGCGTTGAACCCGTTCTCGAGCCGGCGACTGCTCAAGAATCGGGCGACCTGTGCCATCACATCGGCCATGAACAGGTATAGGGCACCGACGGCTTTGGGCTGATTCGAGTCGCCGCTGAACATCCGGTCCATGATCAGGTAGAGACCCCGGTAGATGCCGTTGAACAGATGAGAAACCGTCTGAAGCTCGGGCGGGTAGTCCTTGGTCCGCGGATTCGTAGGCATCGCACGTACGGCGCCGAGCGGAGCCCTCCCTTCCAAGATCTCGAGGAGTTTGTGGTAATGGGTGAGCTCCTGGTGCGCGGGATCGGACCATCGCTCGTCGCTCAACCCTTCCCCCTGGTGAACGATGATCTCGATCGCATCGACCGCCGAGACCAGGTCATAGATCTCGAGCAAACCTCCGCTGTCAGGCGAGTCCATCTCAACGGGCTGATAGAAACGTGGATCTGACATTTGACGTTCGACCTGGGGGTCGTCGAAGAGCGGGTGGCGGCTCGAAAGCTCGACCAGGCCGCTCTCCAGGGCGTGGTAGAACTGGCCGAGCGTCTCGAAGGCGTCGGGCTCGGCGGGGGCGTCCCGGGCCTCGGGCTGCTCGATCCTCATGAATACCTCCCGCACCAGGTGCTCAGACGACGGCTCGAGGTTGAGCCTCAACGGCGGGACATGGTGAGGAAGATCCATGGGATAGGAGGGCATGTATCGGGTGCTGCGGAAGTCGGGCTCTCCACCCACGGCGAGGAGGAGGTTTGTGGCCAACGCGGCGTGGAGCATCTCCTCGGTCACGATGCTGCGGATGAGCAAGGCCGGCTCCGAGTCGAGGTCTTCGAGCGAATACATCGCATAGAGGTAAGGCGGTATGGTCGAAAGCTCGACCCGGATAGCCAGCTCGATGTGCTGACGCAGCTCCTCGGGTGTGGTTATCGGCACGAGATCCTCCAGATCCGTAGAACCTAGCCGGGCCCTGCTTGGGATGGCTGCCACCCCTGAGCTCGACGACGGTGAAGTCTCGTGAGCCCTGTTCGCCGACGACTCCCGTGTGGGCCTCCCTGGTATGCACTCCGACGCCGGCGGGCAGACCTTCTCCTCGATCGACCGCGGAGGACATCTGGGCACCACCTCCGAGTCATCAATGGGTCGGCCCATCACTGGACGAGATAGTCGCCGGAGGACGAATCAGGGGTTGACGCGGAAGAGCTCCCACTCCTCTGTGAGTCCCCTGAGACGACGCGCACCGACGGCCTCGAACCGGACTGGTGAGCCGGCGGTTAGATCGCGCACCGTTCGGCTGACCATGATGTCGCCGGGCTCGGCCTCGCCCATGACCCTGGCAGCGATCGCAACTGCAAGACCTTCGACGTCGGCCTCCGAGCGTCGGACTTCTCCCGTGTGAATACCGATCCGGATCTCCACGGACATGCCGCCGAGAGCTCGACGAAGCGCCACCGCGGCCTGAATGGCGCCCGACGGGGTCGGAAACGTCGCAAGAGTCCCGTCCCCGGTGTGTTTGACGATCGCCCCGCCGTTCTGCTCCACGATCCGCAGGGTCGTGGCGTTGTGCTCGTCGATAACCGCGAGCCAGTTGCGATCACCCATGCCTTCGGCTCGCTCAGTCGACCGGACGATGTCGGTGAAGAGCAAGGTGACCAGCTCGACCTGTCCTGTCCGCCTCCCCGCGTCACCGGTGAGAAAACGTTCCCAAACATCGAGGATGAGCTCCGGTGTCTCCCAGTACACCGCCCCGTCAGCACCAGGTACCTCCATGAACTCGGCTCTGGCCAGGTGGCCGGCGAGGTAACGGGATTGACTCATCGGGATCAGTGCGTAGTCGGTGCGGTGCATAACGAGTGCCGGCATGGTGATCTCGGCGAGGAAAGGTCGGGCGTCCTGTTCGAGCGACCCCTCGAGTACTCGTTGGACCTCGGTGGGTGTCGCTATCGATCGCATGTACTTTCGATACCAGGTCATGAACGCCGCGTCGTCGCTCCGAGAAGGATTGTTGAGGGCACCTACGTACTGGCTGGCCCAGCCTTCGGCCACCGCGTCGTAGAGTTGATGCAACGCGTCCGGGTCCATGCCCTCCGGGTAGTCGTCGTCCCGGATCATCCGGGCCGTCGAATTCCACAAGATCAAGTGACTGACTCGACCCGGGTGCTTGGCAGCGAACTCGATGGCGGCCGGGCCGGCGTCGAGCATCGTGATCAAGGCCGCCTGGGGTGATCCCGCCGCATCGAGTACCGCTTGGATTTGCTCGTCGTATGCGGGGATCGCATCGGCGTTGAGTGGGCGATCCGAGCCACCGGAACCGAGGGCGTCGAATCTGATGAGTCTGCAGAACCCGGCCATGCGACGGAGAAAGAGGGCCGCGCCAGGCTCTTCCCAGACTGCATCCGTATGGTTGAAGTGCCCCGCGCTCAACAGCACGTCGGGAGGGCCTTCCCCAACAGTCTGGTAGGCGATACGCAAACCATCGATCTTGGCGTACTCGGTCTCGGGCGTCATCGATGGCTGACGTTAACGGGAGCGCCGGGCCCGACCATCGCGGCTCATTCGACGCGTTTGACCTCCGGTTGCTGGGGCGATGTAGGGAACATCCACGAGCCGATACCGGGGAACGTAATCTCTGCGAACCGGACGATGCGACGAGGTGAGTTGATGAGCACCGATTGGGAGGCGATCGACCCCAGGGATCAGGAGGCCTACGACGCGCTGCAGGGCAAGCTGGTGCCACTGTGGTCGTCCCTCGATCACCTCAACTTGGACGAGCAGACCATCGTGGTGGTGCCGTCCGCCGACCTCGATGTCCACCTGACCGCCACCCAACTCCAGGCCTATGAGGAGCGGTTTCTCTTCCTGTTGTTCTTGCTTCGCCAACCGCGGGCGCGAATGATCTTCGTGACCGGCCAGAGAATCAGTGACGAGATCGTCGACTACTTCCTGGATCTGCTCCCAGGGGTGATCCAGTCGAATGCCCGGAGACGTCTCTTCTTCATCTCCCCGATGGAGGCCCGGTGGCGCTCCCTTGCTCGGAAGATCCTCGATCGACCCCACCTGATCGAGGAGATCCGCGCCCTCATCCCGGATCGCGATCGGGCCCACCTCGTCCCCTTCATGACATCGTGGGACGACCGTGAGCTCGCCATGCGTCTCGGGATCCCCATGTACGGGGCGGACCCGGCCCACATGGGCTACGGAACGAAGAGCGCAGGGCGGGAGATCTTCGCTGAGGCAGGCGTCGACCACCCTCCGGGGGTGGAAGGGCTCCACAGCCGGGCGGAGGTGGGAAAAGCCATCGTCGCCCTCGCTGGAGACCAGCCCGAGATCGAGCGAGTGATCGTCAAAATCAATGAGGGGATCTCAGGGCTGGGCAACGCCACCATCGATTTGAGTGCCCTCGAGGAGGTGACCACCGATTCGGTGGACCGGGCACTGGGTCAGCTATCCATCGACGCGGCCATCGGAGACGTCGGGGATTACTTCGAGCACATGGAGCGAGAAGGAGGTGTGGTCGAGGCGATGGTGTCGGGTGAGTCGGTGCGAAGCCCTTCCGTGCAGCTGCGGATCACACCGCTCGGCGCAGTCGAGCTCCTGTCGACCCACGACCAGATCCTGGGCGGGGACAGCGGCCAGGTCTTCGTTGGCTCTCGCTTTCCCGCCAACCCCGCCTACGCCCTCCAGATCTCGGACAGCGCAGCTCGAGTGGGCTGCGTGCTTGCCGAGAGAGGAGTCATCGGTCGGTTCGCACTGGACTATGTGGTGGTGGAGCGCGAAGACGGCACCTGGGACGACTATGCCATCGAGATCAACCTGCGGAAGGGCGGCACGACACATCCGTTCCTGACGTTGCAGTTCCTCACCGACGGCACTTACGACCCCGAGGCGGCTGTGTTCTTCGCCCCTAACGGCATTGCCAAGCACTACGTCGCGTCCGACCACGTCGAGATCGAAGGTCTGCACGTCTTCAGACCCCAGGACGTGCTGGACCTGGCATTGCTCCACGACTTCCACTTCGACCAGACCCGGCTCACGGGCGTCGTCTTTCACATGCTTTCGGCGATGCCCACCCACGGCTTCGTGGGCGTCACCTGCATCGAGAACAGTTCTGCGGAGGCCGAGGACCTCTATGACCGGGTGGTCGCCTTCCTGACCAAGCAGGCTCGTGACCGCCAGCCTCCCGGATAACGGAGGCCGACTACTTGGCGTGATTTGGAGGAGAGGCCCTGGGCGAAGTGGATCTTCGGGCCACCCTTCGAGTGATGTCGCCACGGCAGATCCCTGGGTGGTGATATCGCGGTTGATCGAGGAGGAGACCCTCCAAATCGTTCAGACCGTGGGCGTCCATATGAGCGGGCTCAGCTCGTGCGTGCCCGGAAGCCCCTTCAGTTCTACGATCGTCGGTGCATCGAA
>DASUUP010000472.1:0-4533 GCA_036373995.1 Acidimicrobiia bacterium | reverse complement strand
CAGCCAAATAGCCGCCTGGGTACCAGAAGGGTGCGCCCACGGGTACGTGACCTTGGAGCCGGACACCGATGTCTATTACCTGGCGAGCCATCGATACACGCCACACGCGGTGCGAGGCGTCCGCTACGACGACCCAGCCTTCGCTATCGAATGGCCCCGAGATATCGGGCTGGTTCCCCATGACTACGACGAATGGCCGCCTTTCGAGATGAAGGCTGCCGCCGAGTTGGAGGGCGTGTCGATGAGGGGGATACCGTGAGAGTGGCCATTCTCGCCGGAGGTCTGGGCACACGCTTGGCCGAAGAGACCGAAATACGGCCGAAGCCGATGGTCGAGATCGGGGGCCACCCGATCATGTGGCACATCATGAGGCACTTCGATCACTTCGGATTCAAGGAGTTCGTGATAGCCCTCGGTTACAAGGGCGACTTCATTCGCCGGTTCTTCACTGACTATCACGCCAACGCAAGCAACCTCAAGATCGATTTGGCGCGCGGTATCACGCAGCCGCATGGCGCCGGGCCTGCCGAGCAGTGGATCATCGAACTGATAGAGACCGGGTTCCACACCAACACCGGGGGGCGGATCAAGAGGCTGGCGCCATATCTTGGCAACGAGACGTTTCTCCTGACTTGGGGAGACGGCGTCTCAGACCTCGACCTTTCGGCGTTGATTGAGTTCCACCGCTCCCATGGGCGACTCGCCACTGTCACTGCCGTCCATCCTCCGCCAAGATTCGGCGAGGTGGTGCTCGATGGCGAACGGGTGGTCGGCTATTCGAGCAGTCCGATGCAGGAAGCATGGATCAACGGTGCGTTCTTTGTTCTGGAGCCGGAGGTGTTCGAGTACATAGATGGCGATTCGACTCAATGGGAGAAGGAACCTCTGGAGAGACTGGCAAAGGATGAGCAGTTGATGGCGTACAGGCACGATGGCTATTGGCAGTGTATGGACACGATGCGGGAGAAGAGGCTCTTGGAGGAACTGTGGGCCTCGGGTGAGGCCCCCTGGAAGATGTGGGCTGACCAATGAGAGTTCTGGTCACAGGTCACAACGGCTACATCGGCTCGGTCATGACGAACGTTCTGACCGACGCCGGCTTCGACGTCGTGGGTCTCGACTCTTATCTCTATTCAGCGTGCACGTTTGGACCCGATGTTCCCGACATCCCGTCGATGCGCAAGGACGTTCGAGACGTCGAAGTATCGGATCTCGAGGGATTCGATGCGATCTGCCACCTCGCCGGCATCTCGAACGACCCGGTTGGTGATCTGATCGCCAACGTCACCTACGAGATCAACCACCTGGCGTCGACACGCCTCGCGACGTTGGCAAAGAAGGCGGGCGTTTCGCGGTTTGTGTTCTCGTCGAGCTGCTCGATCTATGGAGCGAGTCCCGGCGGAATCGTCGACGAGACTTCGCCGATCAACCCCGTGACGCCGTACGGGTGGTCGAAGATAAAGGTGGAGGAGGATGTCCGATCGCTCGCGGACGACGATTTCAGCCCGATCTTCCTGCGGAACGCCACAGCCTACGGAGCATCGCCTCGATTGCGAGCCGACCTCGTGATCAACAACCTCGTGGGCTATGCGGTCATTCAGGGAACCGTCCTGATGAAGTCCGACGGCACACCATGGCGGCCGCTCATCCACATCGAGGACATCTCGCGGGCTTTCGCCGCGGTTCTCAAGGCACCAATCGACCGCGTACACAACGAAGTCTTCAACGTCGCCGTGCCCGGTGAGAATTACCAGATCAAAGAACTCGCCGAAATGGTTGAGGCCACGGTGCCCAACTCCTCGATCGTCCTGGCTGATTCTGCTGGGCCCGACATAAGGGATTACCGGGTCGATGCCGCAAAGATCTACGAGTACGTGCCCGAGTTCGAACCTCGGTGGACAGTCGATGCGGGAGTCGACGAGATGTACCGACGTTTCATCGAATATGGCACGCCCGAAGAGGACTTCCTCGGCCGCCTGCTCAGGATCAAATGGCTGCTCAAGTCACAGGCCGAAGGGCGGGTCACGAGAGACCTTCGCGTCGTGAGCCCCGAGTCCCCCACGGCGGAAACTGAGAGCAGTCAGGAGAGATTCAAGACCGCATGAAGCCAAAGATCTCCGTGGGTCTGCCGGTATACAACGGCGCCGATCATGTGGAACGTGCGATCCGCGCGGTTCTCGGCCAGACCCTCAGCGACATAGAACTGGTCGTCTCTGACAACGCTTCGACCGACGCCACCGAGGATATCTGCCGTCGACTAAGCGTCGACGACGCGAGGATTCGGTACTTCCGTAACGAAAGTAACCTCGGCGCGGCATCCAATTTCAACAAGGTCTTCCTCGAAAGCAGGGCGCCATTCTTCAAGTGGCTTGGTCACGACGACTTCCTCGAACCCGAGGCCCTGGGCAAGGCGTTGCTGGTCTTACAGGAGAATCCCGAGATCTCCATCGTCCATTGGCTCGAACGAATGACGGATGAGGCAGGACGCACTCTTCGGGAGTATCGACCTGGTCAGGCGTTTCACATCAATGGAGCAACGGCGGGCGCTCGCTTTCGTCAGATGCTCTTCTGGCGCAGACTCGGATTTGGCGGAGACCCTTTCTTCGGGCTCATGCGTCGGGAGTCTCTCGCAGCGACGCGACTCCAGGGCCGGGGAATGAATCCGAATTACCTCCTACTGCAAGAACTGAGTCTCACGGGCCAGATAGTCACCATCCCGGAGGTCTTGGCGACGCGGATCTACAACGATGAGAGGGTCACGGCGCGTCGCATGATCAAGTGGCTGGACCCACAGGGCGAGATCCGTTTCCCTCACTTCGCTCGAGCCAAGGAGTATTTCAGAGTCGGTCTCACCCACGGCAAAATGGGTGTCGCAGACCGTGCCTTGAATCTCATGGCTTTACTTGCCTTTCACCTCCACCCACGGGAGTTGAAGGGATTCCTATGGGACTTGACCAAAGGACAGACTGCTCGATGAGCGTTGCTCAGGAGCAGACCTGAGCCCCGCCGACCACGTTTCCGTTGTTCTTCCCTACCACAACCGGGCAGCCACACTGGCTGATGCCGTCCAGAGTGTCTTGAGCCAATCCCATGAGATTCTCACCCTCTACCTGATCAACGACGGATCGACTGACGGCGGGGAGGAGATCGTGCGGGCAATTGACGACCAAAGGATCGTCCACGTAGATCTGGCTGAGAATCAGGGTGCTGCGCATGCGCGGAACGTTGGGCTCTCCCGCGCCCACACCTCCCTGATCGCATTCATGGATTCGGACGACATCTGGCTGCCTAGGAAACTGCAGATCCAGATCCAAAGCCTCCGCCGATGGCAACAGCAGGGCATCTCGGTCTCCGTCGTCGGCTGCGGATGGACCTATCTCGGGTCCGACACCCCCCCCACCACATTCTCAGTCGGGCCGTTCTCCCGACTGGACGTTCTCAGCAACCGAGTGCCGGGAATGGGAACACCGAAACTCCTCATCGATCGATCGCGCGCCGTGAGCAATGCCCGGTTCGACGAGACGTTCCCTTCGTTGGAAGAAGGCGACTACGTGATGTCTTGTTTGGCCAACGGAACAAACATAATGGTCGTCCCGGACGTACTTCTGGAGGTCCGGCGAGGGCTAAAGGACCACATGGGCTCATCCCGGCTCACTGCCCTGGGATGGGAGGCATATCTCGACAAGTACTCCGACGAGATGGCCGACTACCCCGCGCTCGTGGCGTGGTATTCGTTCCGCGCCGCCCGGGACCATTTGAAGAGCCGCGACATAGTGAGAGCACTCGACCGGATTCCGCTGGCGCTATCTCGAGAACGAGTGAGACGAACTCTTCACCTTGTGCTGGGAGTCATCGGCGGGCGGGGCGGTCTGGCTGTTGCGCAGAAGGTCTTGAATGCGACACGCCCGCCAGAGCTCGAAGGCGGCGAAGGTTGATGGCTCCTTGGGGTGTTACGAAGTCGACGGCTATCGTGCGCTGCTTGGAGATCGATTGGTCTGATGCGGAGCATGTCACGGTCGAAGAGGTCGTCGGAGAAGGACATCCTCAGGAGCGACACAAGCGAAAATCCGTCCGAACTCACGTATTGGCAACGCTCCACCCATCGATGGTGAATTGACTTGCGCCTGCTCCTCATCACTCATCGGTCGCGCGTCGAGGATCCGCGATATACGACGCATCAACTCTTGGAGGGGCTAGCGGAGTCGACCGAATTGACGCTAGCGTTCTGGGAGGACATGGACCCCCGATCGGTTCGGGCCGCATCCAGGTCAGCGAAGATCGACCTCGCAGATATCGACGTGTGCATGACATACCTCAAGTTCCGGTATCACATGCTCGAACCCATCGACTGGAGCGGGTACGACGGTCCAAGAGTCATGCTGGAGTTCGACGCGTGGGCAGCCTATGACCCCTCGAACTCGATGTGGCACGGCCGATACCAGGAGATCTTCCGACGTGATGGGTTCCATCTGATGATCACGACTGGGCGAAACACCCGAGACCTGCTTCGTCGCGACCAGGTGAACGCTGTTT
>DASUUP010000471.1:0-2414 GCA_036373995.1 Acidimicrobiia bacterium | reverse complement strand
CATGAGGTGCTGGAGATCGCCGAGACCGAGGTAATAGGGACTGGAAGACGTCATGCCGACCTCGACCGGGTCCTCGACATCGTCGACGATGTTTGGGAGAAGGCCGATTTCGGGACCCCTGACCTCGACGATGCCTGGAAGAGCAAGGCCGTCGTCATGCTCGAGAAGCTCTACGAGAACTGGCCGGGCAGAGGCGAGCCGGTCGAAGTCGAGCTCTCTGTCGAGTCCGAGATCGAAGGAGTCCGTTGGGTCGGGCGGGTGGATCGTCTCGAGAGATCTGACGAAGGCCTCCGCGTCGTCGACTACAAGACCGGGACGAGGGCGATGACCCAGGACGCGGCCGCCGTGTCGATCCAGCTCGCGTTCTACGCACTCGCAGTTGCCAAATCTCGCGGCGACGTCGTCGCCTCCGAGATGTGGTTCCCGCGTACCAACACGAAGAGCGTCTCCACACGCAAGGCGGCCATGCATCGTCTCGACGAGATCGGACAGACCATGGGTGAGATCACCCGCAGCATCTCTGCCGAGAAGTGGGAGCCCCGGGTCAGCGAGGAGTGCAAGCGATGTGACTTCCGCAGATCGTGCCCGGCCTGGCCGGAAGGCAAAGGTGCGTTTCTGCCATGACCATCACTCCCACCGCCGAGCAACAGCGAATCCTCGACCTGGGACCGACGTCGATCCGCGTCAGAGCTGGAGCCGGAACCGGAAAGACCACCACCGTGGCTCTCGTGATAGCCGACCTCGTCGAGAACCACGGCGTAGAGCCCGAGCGAATACTGGGGATGACTTTCACCAACAAGGCGGCTGCGGAGCTGGCGGAGAGCGTCGCCCGAAGCCTCCCCGCCTCCGTCGATCCGGCGCGCCAGGTCGAGATCCACACCTACCACGGCTTCGCCGCGCAGGTGTTGGGCGAATTCGGCCCACTGGTCGGCGCCGACACTCGCGCAGGTGTGATCACGCCGACGTTTGCGCGACAGCTGATCCGGGATGTGTTCCACCATCACAGACACGAGCACCTGGACATGACCAACCGGCAGACCCTCGACCAGATCCGCAAACTCGGTGACCAGCTCGGCGACCATCTGCTTCGGCCGGACGACATCATCAAAGCTGCCACGATCCATGGGGGCGACGAGATATGGGCTGCGCGTGTCGAGATGGCCGAGACGCTGGCCCGCTACAACCAGGCGAAATCGGAGCTGCGCGTCGTCGACTACGCCGACTTGGTCACTCTTTCCACACGTGTCCTGCAACAGCATCCTGCCCTGGCCGCGACCGTCCGCGACCGTTACCAGGTGCTGGTCCTCGACGAGTACCAGGACACCAACCCGGCCCAGCGTGTCCTCATCACCACGATCTTCGGTGAAGGGTTCCCGGTGATCGCCGTGGGCGACGAGGACCAGACCATCTACGAATGGCGGGGGGCGTCGGCGGAGAACTTCGAGCGGTTCATCGACCACTTCCCAACCGCCGATGGGCGCAGTGCCCACGACCAAGGGCTGACGCTCAACCGTCGATCGGGTCAGGGCATCCTCGACGTCGCCAACGAGATCCGACGGCAGGCCAACCCGGATGCGGACGTCCTCACCGCGTCTGAGGACGTCGACACCGAGATCGTCACTTATTGGGCCACCGATGCCCTTGCCGAAGCCGAGTGGATCGCTCGTCAGTTCGAAGCGCTCCATGACAACGGGACGCTGTGGTCGGACATGGCGGTGCTCTTTCGGAAGAACAAGGACTTCGCCATCCTCATCGACGTCCTCGGGCGCCACGACATCCCCGTCGAGGTGGCCAACGTGGGAGGTCTGCTGTCGGTTCCCGAGATCTCGTTCCTGCGGGCCTGGCTAACGGTTCTCCAGAACCCGGAGGACTCCACTGCACTGGCACAGATACTCTTCGGTAGCTCCTATCGAATGGGCATCGCCGACCTCGCGATTCTGACCAGATGGCTGACGGCCAACCAAGACGACGACAGCGACTCGGACGAGACGCATCCTGTCACCCTCGTCGAGGCCATCGAGAATGCTGAACAGATCGAAGATCTCAGACCCGAGGCGCGGACGCGACTGCTCCGGTTCCACTCCACGTACCGAAGCCTCCTTCTCGAGACGCAGGGGCTCGACCTCGCCGAGACGTGCCGTCTCATCCTCGACCACACACGGGCATGGCAGGACGTGGAGAGCCTTCCTCCCAACGCACGCCTCACTGCCCGGCTGAACCTCTACCGCTTCCTCGACCTCGCCGACGACTGGAGCCCGCTCAGCGGCCGGCCCTCCGTTGCGGCTTTCCTCGACTATCTGGCCGCGATGGAGGAGGAGCCGGCCGAAGAGCTCGACTCGGCTCGCCTCTCCGGAGAGAACGCCGTCACGCTGGTCACGGTGCATCGGGCGAAAGGCCTCGAATGGGAGAACGTG
>DASUUP010000470.1:0-11503 GCA_036373995.1 Acidimicrobiia bacterium | reverse complement strand
TCGGTAGCAGCCAGACGGCCCAGTGAGGGAGGTCTGCTGCGAGTGCCGCTCCGATCAAGAGGAACGGGATCACCTTGGTAGCGAGGGCCCCCGAAGCGTGCATCCATGCTCGTTTGCGCGGAGCCGTGCGAAGGTAGGTCGAATAATCGATCTTCACCCCGGGCTGTGGCTGGCTGATCTTGGCCACGAACCAACAAGTGAAGTGCATACCCATGCTCCAACCAACAATCAAATGAGCCAGACCATGAGTCGCCCCGAGCAACACACCGACACCAGCGTAGAACGAGACCACCGCGCCCAGACCATCGATGACGTATGCCCAACCCACCAGAGCCACCCCTGCCAGAAACGCCGTCAGGGCGATCGAAGTGCCCAGCCACAAGGGGATCATCAGAAACACCCAATTGCGGAAGGCTCCCTCGTCGATCTCAGCGATGCGGTCGGCGTACCGCTCCACCAACTCCGGGTGCCGTTTCACGGTGGACACGGCTGACCAGAAGCCTGTTCCCGAGAGGCTTTCACCGGCGGCAACGGCAGCTTCGGCACGGGCGAGACTCTCCTCGACGCCTGAAGGTGTCACATTCACAAATATAGGTACGGTGCCGCGGTGCAACCGGATGACTCGATCCGGGGTTCTCTTCGATGATGGACGACCTGGCGAACGCTCTCGCCACCGATCTGGACCGTGCGTTCCCGTCGGTGGTGGAGGACATGGGAAAGAGGCTCTTCTGGGGACTGCGCCGCATCTGTGGTGATCACCAGGAAGCCGAAGACCTGACACAAGAGACGTTCATCCGCGCCTATAGGGCACTCGGCACCTATGACACCGAGCGGATCAGGGAATTGAATCTCCAGCCGTGGCTATGGACCATCGCCATGAACCTGGGGCGCAACCATCTTCGTGATCGGTCCCGCCGACCGGTCTACGTGGGTATGGAGGTGGAGACCTCGAACACGGACCCCGAGCCGGTCGACGCGGTTGCGTGGGATCGACGTCTCTCACTTCTCAACAGCCATCAGAGAACGGCCGTCGTCCTCCGCCACGTGGCGGGAATGGGCACCACGGAGATCGCAGGAATAACCGGGCGACCGGAGGGAACGGTCAAAGCCGACATCCACAGAGGCCTAGCCAAGCTTCGCAACGCATTGGAGAAAGAACAATGAGCATCGAAAGACAACTCGAGTCCCTGGCACACGATGAGCTGCCTTCGGGGGTAGCGGAAGGAGTAGCCCTCGGCACCGGTCTGGCCCATGGGTACGACTTCTACGAATCGGCGATCGGCCAGGTCGTCGTCACCTTCAGCCCCGATGGGGTCTCGTCCG
Source organism: Acidimicrobiia bacterium (assembly GCA_036373995.1). Classification (GTDB taxonomy): domain Bacteria; phylum Actinomycetota; class Acidimicrobiia; order Spongiisociales; family ZC4RG35; genus JANQRA01. The sequence goes on along the minus strand of DASUUP010000470.1, from coordinate 10,180 downwards.
TCGATATCGCCGACGGTTTCGAGAACCGTTTCGTGGAGAGGTACGGAAGACGTCTGATCCGAGCGGAGGCACCGAGAGACTGGGGACGTCACATACCGAAGGCAATCGAGTTGGGCACCCCAGGTGAGCTTCCGGTCGATCTCAGATCTGTGACCGAGTTCCAACAGGACGTCCTGCGAACGACAGCCACGATCCCCAAAGGGGAGGTGAGACCCTACGGCTGGGTGGCCAGGGAGGTGCGCCGTCCCCGGGCAGTGCGTGCCGTGGGTTCCGCAGTGGCTCGCAACCCGATTCCTCTGATCATCCCCTGCCACAGGGTGGTGCGAACCGACGGGCACATCGGCAACTACTCCCTCGGCGGCCCGCACAACAAGGTCGACCTACTCGAGCACGAAGGCGCCAGTCCTGACTGGCTGGAAGACCTGGCCACCCGTCACGTCAGGGTGCAGGCGAGCACTGCCACCGGTGTCTTCTGCCACCCCACGTGTCACGTGGTCCGGTCAGCCCCCACAGCAACCGTGGTCGATTTCCGCTCCGCCTCGGAAGCGGCGGCCGCGGGCCACCACCCCTGTGAGGTGTGCCGCCCGACCATCTGAAACCGCTCTGTGCGGGTTCATGGCGACTCTGTGCCCACAGCCCCGCACAGAACGGTCGTTGGCATCAGAAGCGGTACTCTCGCCCTCGATGCCAGACACATCGATCGAACAGCTCGCCGTCAACACGATGAAGGCGTTGGCCATGGATGCGGTCCAGGCCGCCAACTCGGGGCATCCGGGAATGCCGATGGGGATGGCCGACATCGCCGTGACCTTGTGGGGCCGCTACTTGAAAGTCGATCCCGGCGACCCCACCTGGCCCGACCGGGACCGATTCGTCCTCTCCAATGGCCACGGGTCGATGCTCCTCTACTCGTTGCTGCACCTCTCCGGGTTCCCGCTCAGTCTCGAGGACATCAGAAACTTCCGGCAGTGGGGCCATCACACCGCAGGTCACCCCGAGATCGACCACGAACTGGGCATCGAGACCACGACCGGACCCCTGGGCCAGGGCTTCGGCACCGGAGTCGGCATGGCGATCGCCGAGGAGCATCTCAGGGCGAGGCTGGGCGCCGACCTGGTCGATCATCGAACCTACGGGTTCGTCTCCGATGGCGACCTGATGGAGGGGATCAGTTCCGAGTCGGCGTCTCTGGCTGGCCATCTCGGGCTCGGGCGCTTGATCTACTTGTACGACGACAACGACATCTCGATCGACGGGACCACGAACATCACGTTCTCCGAAGACGTGTCGAAGCGGTTCGATGCCTTGGGATGGCACACGCTCACGATCGACGGCCACGACCGGGAGGCCATCGCCGAGGCGATCGACGCATCATTGGCCGAGGAAGACCGGCCGTCACTCGTCATCTGCCTCACTCATATAGCTCATGGCTCGCCCAACCTCCAGGACACCGCCGAAGCACACGGCCAGCCTCTCGGCGATGAGGAGGTGAAGCTCACCAAGGAGAGGATGGGCTACCCCATAGATCCCACCTTCTACGTCGACGACCGGATCTACAAGTTCTTCGAGGCGGCGATGGAGAGGGGCAGGGCGGCCCATGCCGAGTGGCGGGAGCGGTTCGAGATGGCCGACACGACCGGATGGAAGGCACTCCATGCCCGACCCACGGTCACGCTCGAAGGGCCCGGATTCGAGACGGGCGAGAAGTTGGCGACGAGAGCGTCATCCGGGAAGCTCTTCGCGGAGATCGCCGACAAGGCCCCCGGGTTCATCGGCGGATCCGCCGATCTCGCCGGCTCCACCAAGACCGTCATCGACGAGTCGCGGTATTTCTCCAGGGACGATCGAGCAGGGCGCGACATCGCCTTCGGAGTCAGAGAGCACGCCATGGGAGCCATCGTCAACGGCATGGCCACCCATGGGGGTCTGCGGCCTTACGGCGCCACGTTCTTCGTCTTCAGCGACTACATGCGGCCAGCCGTACGACTCTCGGCGCTCATGGAAGTGCCTTCGATATGGGTCTGGACCCACGATTCGATCTTCCTCGGAGAAGACGGGCCCACTCACCAGCCGATCGAGCACCTGGCCAGTCTGCGGGCGATGCCCAACATGTGGGTGATCCGCCCGGCCGATGCCAACGAGGTCATCGGGGCGTGGGAGATCGCGCTCAACCGCGCCAATGGGCCGGTGGCGTTGGTGCTCACCAGGCAAGATGTCCCCACTTCCACCAATGGCGACGTGGCCAAGGGCGGCTATGTCGTTCGAGACGGGGACGACGTGACCCTGATCGCCACCGGGTCCGAAGTGTCGACCGCTTTGGGAGCCGCCGACCTGCTCGCCCAAGACGGGGTCTCGGCCCGGGTCGTGAGCCTCCCATGTTGGGAGCTCTTCTTCGACCAACCACAGAGCTACCGGGACGAAGTGCTGGGAACGGCCCCTCGGGTATCGGTCGAGGCCGCGGCCACCTTCGGGTGGGAGAAGCTCGTGGGATCGGACGGTCTCAGCATCGGCATCGACCATTTCGGCGCCTCCGCACCGGCCGACGTCCTCGCCGAGCAATTCGGATTCACTCCCGGAGCCGTGGCCGAGAGAGTGAAGACGCACCTGGGTCGGTGACGCTCACGGCCGACACCGTCATCATCGGGGCCGGCATAGCCGGGGTGTCGGCGGCCTACCACCTGGCAGTTCGTCACGGGATGGACGACGTGGTGGTGGTGGACCCGAGACCGCCTCTGAGTCTCACCTCGGACAAATCGACCGAGTGCTACCGAAACTGGTGGCCCAATCAACCCATGGTGGGCCTCATGAACCGATCGATCGACATCTACGAGGAGCTGGCGTGCGAGGCCGACTTCGGCCTGAATCGGAATGGCTATCTGTTCGTCACCGGAGAGCAGCAGCGGCTCGACGACATGAAGACACAGACGGAGGCGATCCGGGCGCTGGGAGCGACCGCAGACGTCCTGGACAGACACGAGCTGCTCGCCGGGTACCCGTTCCTGACCGGGGACGCGGTCGGCGGGCTCTTCGTTCCGCGGGCCGGCTGGTTTCGGGCACAGGACCTCGGGCAGTGGATGCTGGACCGAGCCCGGGCGGCAGGAGCCTCCCTCGTCAAGGCGAGTGTCACCCGTATCGGCGCCGGAGAGGTCGCGCTCGACAGCGGAGAGTCGATCTCCACGGGCTCCACCGTCATCGCGGCTGGTCCGATGTCTTCAGTGGTCGCCGGTCTCGTCGGCCTCGAAGTCCCCCTGTTCTCCGAGCTTCATCTCAAGGTAGCGTTCAAAGACCATCTGGGTGTCGTCCCGCGGAACGCTCCCATGACGATCTGGAGTGACACCCAAACGCTGGACTGGTCCCCGGACGAGCTGGAGGGTCTCATCGAGATGGGCCGGGCCGACTTGGTGGGCGAGATGCCGATCTTCTGCCACTTCCGCCCCGAGGGCGGGAGGGACTCGCCCTACTTCGTGGCCCTCTGGGAGTATCACGACCTGGTCATGGAGCCCACGTGGCCGCTCCCGGACGATCCGCTCTACCCCGAAGTGGTCATGAGAGGGCTCACCAGGATGGTCCCGGGATTGGCCGCGTATCGAGATCGGCTGCCGGAGTCGTTCGTAGACGGCGGCTATTACACCAAGACCCGTGAGAACCGACCATTGATCGGGCCTTCTGGAGTCGACGGCGTCCATCTCCTCACCGGCATGTCGGGCTTCGGGGTGATGGTGTCTGCGGGAGCGGCGGACCTCCTGGCCCGCCACATCGTCGGAGAGCCACTCCCGGGGTACGCGGACGCCTTTCTGCTCAGCCGTTACGAGGATCCCCAATACTTAGCGGGACTGGATGCGGCCGAATCGGGTCAGCTCTGAAGGTGAGAGGTCGTGCAGCCATGGTCGCAGTCGGAGCAGCGCTGTTGGCCCTGGGATGCTCGGAGCCCGAGCCCCTGGCCGGGATCGACCTACCGCCGGCTTCGCTTCCCGACGAATACGAGCCGGAGTTGTGGACGGTCACCTTCAGTCACGGGTTCGAGGCCGGGTTCTGGTCACCTGGTCATCACGTCTATCGCCTGCATCTGGACTGCCCCGATGCCGGGGCGGAACCTGTGGACACCGAGCCGATCGGCTTCACGGTCAACGAGGTGACTCCGGCCGTCGGCGACGAAATCTACCTCCGTTTGGTTGGGCTCAGCACGTCTCTGACCGGTCCGCGCAACGTCATCAATCTCGGAACGGAGCAGACGACCGTGGCCGCGGTGACGCTTCTGGGACTCGACTCCGCCGGCGCCTCTGCGGCCCAGAATTGCGCAGGATCGATAGAATTCGACGCCGGGCAACGAGCCGAGCTCGCCCCTTCATCTCCCGTCAGACCCTGAGAGGGTGTTCTCGAGGAACCACTCATAGAGCTCCGGGTCGCGATAAGCCTTCTCGTACGTGCTCAGATGGCCGTCATCGGACAAGCCGGTCCACCTGACCGGGGTGTCACACAGGTGCTCCCAGGCAACGACCTGTTCGTGGACGGGCTCATAGCGGGCTATGAGGTCGTGCTGCCCATGCCAGCCCCACACCGGGACGGCGGCGAGCCGGCAGGCGAACTCGGGAGGAGGCAGCGTCAACTGCTGGTAGCCACTGCCCGACACCGAGGCCAAGGCGGCATAACGCTCCGGGTACCGGGTGGCGATGTGCCACGATCCATAGCCACCCATCGAAAGGCCGGTCAGGTACACGCGGTCCGGGTCGACGAGGTAGGTGTCGAGCACTTCTTGGAGGACGCCATCGACGATCTCCGGCTGTTCGCGTGCGTACCAGATCGTCCCTGGTGCAGCTTGGGGCGACACGACGACGAACTCGAAGTCGTCAGGCTCTTCATCCTGGGCGAGGACCGCGGGCAAACCCACGCTGATGACCCACGCTGCGTCGTAGTCCTCGTCACCACTTCCGTGGAGAAACAGGATCATGGGATAGCGGCGATCGCGATCGTCGCCGTATCCGTCCGGCAGCCACACCAGATATCGCATCTCGGTCCCGTCGGAATGGGTGTAGACAGCCTGAAGATGCTGCTCGGTCGGCACGTCTAGGCCCGCCGAGCATGCGGTCGCGAGCACGGCAACCGCGATCAAACATGACCGCATGCATACAGACTAAGCCTGCTCCAGCCGTCTCTCTCAGGAGAACTTGGTCTTGGCTCGCTCCTGGAGCTCCTCGTCGATGTAGATGTCGGTCTTCTCGTTGTAGAAGCAGACCAGCCCGGTCACCTTCTGCGACTCGGGGAGCGGCGAGTCATATCCCCAGACGATGTCGTCGTACGTCTTTTCACCCACAGTTGCGGACCAGTACCTGGCCGTGCCCTTGTAGGGGCATTCGGTGGCGGTGTCGGTTGGCGAGAGAAGGTCCATCCGTACGTCGGTCTTCGGCATGTAGTAGCGGGTGGGCAGACCGGTCTCGAAGAGAAACGATGCGTGGGTGGTGTCGGCCACGGTGACTCCGTCGATCTCGACGCGGACCCTGCGGCTGGAGGGAAGGATGTCGATGCGTGTGTAAGGGTCGCGAGGGTGGACGAACACTTCCTCGTCCTCCTCGAACCAATGATCCATTGTCTTCCACACCAAGACGTAGTGGCCCTGGATCTCATCGATCTTGGGATCCTTGAATGCGTATGCAGCGCCTTCTGAGCCGTTCACCTTGACCGTGTACTGGGTCGCCTCTCCCCGGCTCGGGCTCTTCCGGACCTCACCCGTCTCCACGAGGAGGTCTGTCCTCACATCGGCCTCGGGGAGGTAGTAGGTCGGGTAATAGGGCACTTCCCAGACCAGGAGAGGACTCGTCGTGTCGGCAACGATCTCGCCTCCGAGCATCGCTCTGACCCGTCGGTCGCTCTGCTCGACACGTACACGACCACGTTCACTCATGAGAATCTCCTGGTGTCCTGCCCATAGGTCAACGTGGAAACGGGACCGGTGATTCCGGAAAGCCGGGCTCGCCAAACAACTCAGTAGACGACGAGCGTGTCCAGCGAGCCGGTGATCGCCATCTCGCGGGCCGCCCAGTATTCACCGAAGCGGCCCGACAGCGATTTGGTCTTCTCGGCGTAAACCCGGCGACCGAGAATCTCACCGGCCAGTTGGAGCTCGGACCTCCGCTGTCCTGCCAATGCCCTGAACAGCGAGCGCTCACGGGGGTTGGAGCACAGGTCGGGGCGCTCGCGGAGCAGACGCTGTAACTCTGCCAGGTCGTTGTCCTCGCCCAGGATGTTTCCCAGTCGGTCGAGGGTCATCGCCGTGCCCACCACGACCTCAGGCCAGAGAGGCGCCAGAAACTCCATCTGGTGCCTCATGTCCTTGACCCGCTTCCGCCACTCGTGGAAGGCGCTGGGCCCTCCTCGACGGTATGCCGTGACCATGGTCTGACGGCCGCGGTCGTATGTGCTGGAGAGCCCGGGGGAGACGGAGTCGTAATGGTCGCGAATCCCCAATCCGTACACCTTCTGTGCTTCCGGGTCGGTCGGCCACGACGCGTAACGCTGGTAGGCGCGCTCCAGGCCGCGCACGACTCGGCCGACGAGATGGGGAGCCTCGAGAGTGCTCAGTTCGGCCATGTCCCGTCTTCTCTCCAACCGTGTGATCAATTCCTCGAAGGTGCCGACGGCGAGCAGATCGCCGTAGAGCTGATGGATCGAGACCGCAGCGTTGAGAACGCCCTGCGCCGAGCGGACGACGGAGATGAGACGAGCAGTATCCCGTAGCGACGTGTTCTCGAAGTCGTAGATGCGCTCCGGTATCTCGCTGCGCACGAGCCGGAGCAGAGCGCGCACTCTCTTGATCGACTTGCGTGACTCGTGGACTGCTCCGCCAAAACCGAGGTCGGCGTCGAAGAACCTCGTTGCGGCCAGCTCGAGCTGCTCCATGGTCACCCGCTTCACCCCTGTCCCCAGAGGCTCTGACTCACCGAGTTGGAGACTCGTGTCGAATGCCGCCAGGCCCTGGTCGCCCGGCGTCGTAGTGGCCAAGACGGTCACGCGGCCAGCGTAATCTCGACCCCGATGAGATCTGCGGGTCTTCTCCCTTACCGTTTCCACAGCGCTCTAGAAGTGCTGATCGCACATCCGGGCGGACCGTGGTTCGCCAACAAGGATGCCGGGGCGTGGTCGGTCATCAAAGGGATCGTCAAGGACGGCGAGGACGATGAGGACGCAGCGGCGCGGGAGTTCGCCGAGGAGACCGGTTGGGATCCCCCGGACGAAGACTGGATATCGCTCGGTGAGGCAACCCTCAAGTCCCGAAAGGTGGTCGTGGCCTGGGCGGTAGAGACCGATTTCGAGATGTCGACGTTCCACCCGGGCACATTCACCCTCTATGGAAGGGAATATCCCGAGATAGATCGGGTTGTCTGGATGGCTCCGAACGATGCCCGGCGGAAGCTCAACCCCGCCCAGAGCGTCTTCATCGATCGACTAGAGCAGCACCTCGGGTTGAATGGGCACAAGGAGGATTCGCAATGAGTGACATGCCCAAGAACGAAGCAGAGTGGCAGGAGAAGCTGTCTCCCGAGCAGTATCAGGTGCTCCGCAAGGGAGGGACCGAAAGGCCCTTCACCGGCCAGTACTGGGACTCCAAGGCCGAGGGCGTGTATCGCTGTGCCGGCTGTGGGGAGAAGCTGTTCTCCTCGGACACCAAGTACGAGTCACATAGTGGCTGGCCCAGCTTCTACCAGCCTCTGGCCGGCGACCTCATCGACGAGGAAGAGGATCGCTCCTTCGGGATGGCCCGGACCGAGATCAAGTGCGCCAACTGCGGTGGCCATCTCGGTCACGTGTTCGACGACGGCCCCAACCCCACCGGTCTCCGTTACTGCGTCAATTCGGCCTCACTCGACCTCGAAGAGGCCTGATGGGTTCCAGTCCGATGACATCGAACGAGGGAGCCGGCTAGGACCGCACTTCCTCGATCACCTCGACGAGACCATCGTCATGAGCCGATGTGGGGAGATCGGCGAGCCTGATCGATCGTTCGATGACCCCCCCGTAGTCCAACGGCGCAATCTCGATCTCGCGCATGAGCGCCATGATTGCCTCGTTGTCAGCCTGTGCCTCGAAGATGAACTCGTGGACCCCGTCCCGCCTTGCCACCGCGGTGAGCGCCTCGAACAAAGCGCTGCCAACTCCCATACGTTGCATGCGGTCGAGGACCGTAATGGCAATCTCCGCCCGCGCTGGATCGGTCGTGATGATGTAGCGGCCGACACCGGCGGCGTTCTCGCCTACCACCGCGCCCCATGCAACGTGTTTCCTCTGATCGACGTCGGTCAGGTAGTCGAGCTCTCGGTTGCTCAGACTGCCCACTCCCTGGCCGAATCGGGCGAACCTGCTCTCCAGCGAAAGCTCCTCGATCCCTTTCTCGAAGAACTCTCTATCGGTTTTGAGAATCGGGCTCAGGGTGAGGGCGAGGCCGCCGGGCATCTCCCTCTCGTACTTGGGGCGGTCGGCGGGGATGACGATTCTCATGCGGTCGTGCAATTGAAGCCGTTTCGGGATTGTCCGTCAGCTCCCCTCGCCAGGCGACGCGATGACATCGGGTCGCCTGGAGTTCGAGCAAAGCCCAAAACTCCCAACGGATGCAATCCGCGGCGTTAACTTCAAGAGCCATGGCTAGGCGGCGTTTGGCAACGACGACGTCGGACTTCGGGTCCGGGAGGAGGGAGTCGCACGACTCGACCTCGTTCTACGCCCGCTTCTCTCCACCCGTCGTCTCTCCCGACGAACGCGTCGAGGCACCTGCGGTGGTCGATCAGCTCTTCTGTGCCGATGCCCGGGCCATGAACGCATCCCAGGTGGCCGATCGCTCCGTGGCCCTCCTCGTCACCTCACCGCCCTACTTCACCGGTAAGGAGTATGAAGCCGACATGGCCGCCGGCCATGTGCCCGGCACGTACCTCGAGTACCTCGAGATGCTGTACGACGTGCTCGCTATCTCGTTGACCAAGCTCGAGCCGGGAGGTCGTATGGCGATCAACGTGGCCAACCTGGGACGCAAGCCGTATCGCTCCCTGTCGGCCGACATGATGTCGATCCTCCAGAACGACCTCGGAATGCTGTTGCGGGGCGAGGTGATCTGGCAGAAGGCGAAGGGCGCCGGCGGGAGCTGTGCGTGGGGCTCCTTCCGATCACCCCAAAACCCTGTCCTGCGAGACGTCACCGAGAGGATCGTCATCGCATCGAAAGGCCGGTTCGACCGTGCGATCAAACGCCCTGACCGGGAGCGCAGGGGTCTGCCGCACGAGGCGACTATCGACACCGACGAGTTCCTCAGCGGCACCATCGATGTGTGGGAGATGCCGACGGCGAGCGCCACCCGCATCGGGCATCCGGCACCGTTCCCGGTCGAGCTGCCGCGACGGCTCATCGAGCTCTATACCTACAAGGGAGACCTGGTGCTCGATCCTTTCATCGGGTCGGGGTCCACCGCAGTGGCAGCGCTCGAGACCGGGCGTCACTACGTCGGGTTCGACACCGAGCAGTCATATCTCGAACTGGCTGAAGCAAGACTCGCCGAGATGCGATCTGAGTGATGACGACCCGAATCCTGGCGGTGTGCGCCGGGAACATCTGTCGTTCGCCGGCGGCCGCGGCAGCCATCGCCGCGGCCGCTTCAGATGCGGGAGTCGAGGTCTCCGTGGATTCGGCGGGCACCGGGTCGTGGAGCCTCGGGAACCCGCCGCATCCACAAGCGGTCGCGGCCGGGGCACGCGCCGGGCTCACTCTGGAGGGTCGCGCTCGCCGCATCAACAGCGCCGACTTCGATCGCTTCGACGTCATCGTCGTCATGGACCGGGCAAACCTGAGAGATGTGCTGGCCATGGCGCCCGACCTCGAGCATCGGGCCAAGGTCAGGCTGTTCCGCACCTTCGACCCGGAAACGGATTCCGACGAGGTTCCCGACCCCTACGGCGGGCCGGACGAAGGCTACGACGACACCATCTCCCAGGTGAAAGCGGCAGCTGCCGGTCTCGTGGCGGCCTTGGGGTCAGGTGGAGTGGAGCAGGCGGTACCCCGCGAGTAGGAACTCGAGTCCTCTCTCGACGGGGTCGTCCGCCTTCGCCAGTTGCGAGTAGCTGAGACTGGATCCTCCGAAGCTGACATCGTTCCAATAGGTGGCGGACCGGTCGATGTCGCCCCACGGTGAAACGTAGAGGTA
>DASUUP010000469.1:0-2190 GCA_036373995.1 Acidimicrobiia bacterium | reverse complement strand
CAAGGGACGCTCGACGAGCACCTGTCGGGGCAGCCGGGTTCGGATCAGAGCGTTCAGATCGCCCTTCTCGGCCCACTCGTCGTCTCCAGAGACGGCCACTCCATCGACGTGACCGGTCCCAAGAGACGCGCTCTACTGACTTTCCTCGCCCTGCATCTGGACACGCCGGTAGGTAGAGACGAGATCATCGAGGCCATTTGGCCGAGACGACAGACGGGGAGAGAAGAATCGACCCTGAGAGTCCATGTCTCCCATCTCAGGGACGAGCTCGAGCCAGATCGCTCGGACGAGCCCAAGATCCTCCTCACCCGGGGCCAGGCGTATCTGCTGTCAGGGCACACCGTCCAGCTCGACACGAGAAGGTTCGATGATCTCGTAACCGAGGCGAGGGCGCATTTGGAGACGCGCCCCGATGTCGCCCTCGAGCTCCTCGACGAGGCTCTGGCCCTCTGGCGTGGTCGTCCCCTTCAGGATGTCGAGTATGAGGACTTCGCTCAGGAGCCGATCAGGAGCCTGGAGCTAAAACGTGTCGACGCTACCGAGGATCGAGCAGAGGCCCTCATTGCGGTGGGTGAAGACATCGCCGCCGTGCAGGACCTCGAGCCGCTGGTCCGGGGCGATGCAACCCGGGAGCGGCCGACTTCACTGTTGATGCTGGCTCTCTATCGTCTCGGACGTCAAGCCGACGCGCTCCGCACAGCCAGTCGTCATGCCCGCCATTTGGCTCAGCAGGGTCTCGAGCCGTCTCCCAGAATCGCTCTTCTCGAGGAGCGAATTCTCAATCATGATCCGGCGCTTCTCCCCGACGAGGTCATCACCCCGGAGAACATCCGGCCCGGTCGTTCGATTCGTGGCTACGAACTGAGGGAGGAGGCGGGCCGGGGCTCGATTGGCGTCGTCTACCGGGCGTACCAACCGTCTGTTGGTCGCGAAGTTGCGATGAAGGTGATTCACCCCGAGGTGGCGGGGACTCCGGAATTCGTGAGACGGTTCGCCGAGGAGGCTCGGGTTGTCGCGTCGTTGGAGCATCCTCACATCGTTCCTCTCCACGACTTCTGGCGTGAGCCGAACGGCGCGTTTCTGGTGATGCGTTGGATGGGCGGTGGCAGCCTGGCCGATCGCTTAGGGAATGCATGGGAGCCGGAGGCACTGGCGCGATCGTTCGATCAGATTAGTAGCGCACTGGGTCATGCCCACAGTCGTGGCGTTGTCCATCGTGACATAAAGCCGGCAAACGTGCTCTTCGACGCGGGTGGTAATGCCTACCTCTGTGACTTCGGGTTGGCGGTGGCCGGCATCGAAACCGGTGTGGCTGGCGCCGGCCAGGTCAGAACTGTCCAGCCGCCTTATGCCTCACCTGAGATGACGCGGGGTGAGGGTCCCACGGTGGCCTCGGACATCTTCGGTCTTGGAGTCATGCTCGCGGAGGCAGCGTCCGGCAGGGGCTTCCCCGAGGCGATGATGTCTCTTCCGGACTCGCTGTGGGAGGTGGTCAGCGTCGCTACGGCCCCGAACCCGGCCGATCGTTACCCGGATACGGCTGCTTTCCGTCTCTCGTTGGCGGAGGCGGTGGGAGGGCTTCCGTCTCCGGCGCCGAGGACGGTTCGCCGCAATCCGTACAAGGGTCTGGAGCCCTTCGACGAAACCGACGCCGCCGACTTCTACGGGCGAGACGACGTGGTCGACTCTCTACTGGGAGCTGTTGCGACTCAGGGCCTGGTGGCGGTGGTTGGATCGTCGGGATCGGGTAAGTCGTCGGTGGTCAGAGCAGGATTGGTCCCCGCTCTTCGGAACGGAGCGATAGCTGGGTCCGACGAGTGGTTCATCGTCACCATGGTTCCGGGAACCGATCCATTCGACGAGCTCCACATTGGACTGCGTGATGCGGCCGTAGGGTCGACTGGAGCCTCAACACACGAGGGCTCACGCGAGGTGCGCGGGGCCTTTGCCGCCGCTCTCGACAGCCCAAACAGTCGTGCCCTGTTGATCATCGACCAGTTCGAAGAACTCTTCTCGGCCGAGGTCAACGATGAGGCACGTGAACGCTTCTTCGAAAACGTGGTCGACGTGGTCATGGATCCCGCGCACAGGGTCAGAGTGGTGGTCACGATGAGGGCGGACTTCTCGGATCGGCCACTCGCGCATCCGGGTTTCGGGGAGCTGTTTGCCAGGTCGTCCTACCTGTTGGCC
>DASUUP010000468.1:0-2755 GCA_036373995.1 Acidimicrobiia bacterium | reverse complement strand
GCTGGAGAGCATCACCAACGGCGTCTTCGCTCCCATCTTCCTGGCCACGGCGGGTCTTCGTTTGCGGATCGATCAGCTGCTCGAGCCCGGGTTGTTGGTGATGACTTTGCTGCTATTTCTGGTGGCCGCAGCCGGCAAGCTGGGGGGCGGCTATCTCGGCGCCCGCTGGTTGGCCAGAACCCCCGGACGCGAGGCCCTTGGCTACGGGATCGCCCTCAACGCCCGAGGTGTCCTCGGCATCGTGGTCGCCACCGTTGGCTTGTCGATGGGCATTTTCGGCGTCGAGATCTATTCGATGGTCGTGGTGACCTCGCTCTTGACCTCGGTGATGGCGCCAGTTGGGCTCAAGTTGGTGTTCGGTGAAGGCGAGGAGGAGGGCCCGGAGGACAGCCGCCTCGTCTTTCGTCGCGCGCTCCTCCCGGTTCGGGTCAGGGACAGCGGCGGGGATGAGCTGAGGTCGCTGGAGGCGTCGGCGCTCGCCGCGGTCGGCGAGCCCGGCGCTCAGGTCACTCTGCTCTCCGTGGTCGACGATACCGAGACCGAGCTCGCCGATAGGTACCTGAAGACGGTGGCAGCGTCGTTCCCCAAGGGGCTGACCATGAAACGCCGCGTGTTGAGAGGCGATCCGGTGAGGGCCATAGTCGACGAGGCGGCAAAAGGATTCGATCTCGTGGCCCTGGGTGCCACCGAGGACGATCCGGATGACGGCTCGCTTTTCGGGTCGGTCATCGACGAGGTGGTGCGTCTCGCCCCGTGTCCGTCTCTGGTCTTCACGGCTCGTGGCGAGCAATGGCCACCGCGGATCATCATGGTCCCCACCGGTGGCAGCCAGTCTGCGGCACGGGCAGCCGACTTTGCTTTCGCTGTCGCCGGGCGGGAGACCACGGTCCTGCTGGTTCATGTGGTTGATCCCGAATCAGGGAGCGAGTCGGGGATCGGCCGCTCCTCCTCGGCGGCGACTCGGATGGAGATCGGCCAGGAGATCGTCACCGAGCTACGTCAGGCCGGAGAGCGTTCCGGTGTGCCTGTCCTCTCCGAGGTGGTCATGGGTGGTGCGATGACCGCGAGCATCGTGGATCGGGCCGGCCGCGGGGTGGATTTGATGGTGCTCGGTACCAGCGTCCGTGTTGGCACCCAGCGTCTCTTCCTCGGCCCCCGTGTCGAGCGGATCATCAGGGATTCGCCGTGTTCGGTGGTGGTGCTCAATACGTGATGAACAGGATTGTCAACTGCGGTCTCCCCGACGCTTCCTACCGATGAAGGAGCGAGAGTTCCGAGGGAGACCGGGTGTTCACTTTCCAACAGGTTCGAGCGATGCGGGAGCAGCCGGTGGCGATGCCGACCAACAGGGCGCTTGCTGCGAGGGCGATCAGCGCGCCGCCACAACCGCTGTCACCGCGGCGATTCCGGTTGAGTGCTCACTCGGGGGTTCCAGCCGTCGTACTCGTCACTCTTCTCTCTCAGACGGTCAGAGGGGAAGTGAGCGGCGCTGATACGCGTTGTTTGATGAATATGGAATTAGGAATCACCAGCTTCGCCGAGACCATCCCTTCCCACGGTGGCGAGCCTCCTGTCAGCCACGGGGAACGACTCCGCCAGATCCTCGAAGAAGTCGAAGCGGCCGAGTCGGTCGGTCTCGACGTGTACGGGCTAGGGGAGCATCATCGACCGGATTTCGCCTCGTCAGCACCCGCAGTGGTCCTCGCCGCCGCCGCCGGGCGGACGTCCAAGATCCGTCTCTTCCCCGCCGTGTCGATTCTCAGCACCGATGACCCGGTGCGTGTGTTTCAGCAGTACTCGACATTGGATCTCGTGTCGTCCGGACGTGCCGAGCTACTCGTGGGACGGGGATCGTTCATCGAGTCCTTTCCCCTCTTCGGGTACGACCTCGACGACTACAACGAGCTGTTCGCCGAGAAGCTCGACCTACTCCTCCAGATCCGCGACAGCGAAGACGAAATCAGCTGGTCGGGACAGTTTCGCTCCCCGATCAACGGCCAGGGCATCTATCCCAGGCCGGAGCGCGAGTTGCCGATACGTGTCGCCGTCGGCGGGACACCTCAGTCGATCGTGCGCGCCGCTACTCGCGGTCTGTCAGTGGCCCTGGCCATCATCGGCGGTGCCCCCGATCGGTTCACTCCTCTCGCTGATCTCTTCCGCCGCACCCTTCACGGGTCGGGACACGATCCTGCGGAAGTGCCGCTATCGGTCCATGCCCACGGCTACGTCTCGGACAGCAACGAGCAAGCCGCCGAGGAGTACTACGCCTCCTATGCGGCGGCGATGACACGTCTCGGCCGGGAGCGAGGATGGGGCCCGATGACGAAGGAGCAGTTCAAGTGGATGAAGTCGCCTGAAGGCTCCCTCGTGCTGGGAGACCCGGAGACGGTGGCGGCCAAGGTCCTCCGCTTCAAGGAGCTGCTGGGTGTAGACCGCTTCGAGTTGCACGTGAGTGTGGGCACCATGCCCCATGACAAGGTGCTGCGCAGCATCGAGTTATTGGGCACGAAGGTGGCCCCAATCGTCAACGAGACAGCGGGCTAGCGGTCTTCGTCCTTCAGCCGTTGCAGGTGGGCGAACATGGCGGGAAGGGTGCGCAGATCCTTCGGTCGCCCGGCCGCCTCCTTGGAAACGAGCAATTTGGGGCCTCCGGTCTTTTGAAACGCTGTGGCTCCCATATCTGGGAGCCACAGCATTAGGAACGTATTGACGGACTGCCCGGTAACTGGTAAACCTTCACCGCAATGAGCAGCAC
>DASUUP010000467.1:0-7909 GCA_036373995.1 Acidimicrobiia bacterium | reverse complement strand
CCGATCGTGGTGGCGGTCTTACGCGGGCCGTCCTTGGGGTCACCGGTGATCGAGATCATGCCCGACTCGCCCTGGAAGATGACGTCGATGCCGGGCCGACGTGCGTATGGCCCGTCCGGTCCGAAGGCCGAGACGACTGCATAGATCACCTTCTGGTTCAGCTCGCGACACCGCTCCTCCCCGAGCCCGAGACGCTCCATGGCCCCATGGCGAAGATTGTGGAGCACTACGTCGGCCTTTCGGACGAGATTGTCGAGAACTCGTTTCGACACCCAGTCCTTGGTGTCGAGGGCAACCGACTCCTTGCCACGATTCACTGCCATGAAGAATGCCGACTCGCCTCGTTGGTAGGGGCCGAACTGTCGTCCCAGGTCTCCCGAGAGCGGCTCCACCTTCACGACTCGGGCGCCGAGGTCGGCAAGGAGCATTCCTGCGTAGGGAGCGGCGATGAGGTTGCCGAACTCGACGACGAGGACGCCGTCGAGGGGGCCTTCGTCAGCTGACACGCTCGACGACCGTGGAGATCCCCTGGCCAACGCCGATGCACATCGTCGCCAGCCCGTAACGCCCCTCGCGATGGTTGAGCTCGTGCACCAGGGTCGTCAGGATCCGGGCACCGGAAGCGCCGAGGGGATGGCCGATGGCGATGGCACCACCGTTCACGTTGACCTTGTCCGGATCGAGATCGAGCAGTCTCATGCTGGCCAGGCTCTGCGAGGCGAATGCCTCGTTCAGTTCGACGAGGTCGAGATCGTCCGTAGTGATCCCGGCCCGATCCAGCGCCTTCTCCGATGCCGGGACAGGTCCTATCCCCATGATGTCGGGATGCACACCGGCAGCACCCGAGGCCACTATCCGAGCGATCGGCTGCAGCCCATGACGCCCGAGCCCGGCTTCCGTCGCGAGGAGGAGTGCCGCGGCCCCGTCGTTCATGGGCGAGGAGTTACCTGCGGTGACGCTGCCTCCTTCCTTGAACACGGGCGGGAGCTTCGCCAGCTTCTCGAGTGATGTGTCGGTGCGGGGCCCTTCGTCGGAGGCGATGGTCACGGTTTCTCTACGTCGGGAGTCGGTGGGGGCGTCGATCGGTGTGATCTCATCGTCGTAGCGACCCGCTTCGATCGCCGCCAGTGCCTTCTGGTGGCTGGACAGGGCGAAAGCGTCCTGGTCATCCCTGCTGACCTCGTACTTGGCCGCCACTTCCTCCGCGGTCATCCCCAGAGTGATAGGTGGGTAGAGACGCTGCATCTCCGGGTTGATCAGACGCCAGCCGAGCACAGTGTCGGCGGCGTCCGGCATCCCGGTGGAGAATCCTTTCTCCGCCTTGCTGATGACATATGGGGCTCGACTCATCGACTCGGATCCGCCGGCGATCATCACGTCGCCCCAACCATCGTTGAGGGCGTGTGTGGCCGACACCACGGCCTGCATGCCCGATCCGCAGAGTCGGTTGACAGTCGCTCCAGGCACTTCTATGGGGAGCCCGGCGAGCAGGACCGCCATTCGGGCCACGTTGCGGTTGTCTTCGCCGGCCTGGTTGGCCGCACCCCATTGGACGTCCTCGATCGCCATCGGGTCGAGGTCGGGGTTGCGCTCCATCAGGCTGCGAACCGTGTGGGCGGCGAGGTCATCAGGTCGAACCAGAGCCAGCTGACCACCCAGCTTGCCCATGGGTGTCCGACAGGCGTCCACTATGTACACATCGGTCATGACCCCCAATTGTGGTCGATCAGGAACGGTGGTGGTGAGCCTCGACCGCTTCTGTGTCGATTTTTCCGTCTCAGAGACGGAAAAATCGACACAGAACGGTTGGTTGGTAGCGTCGCGACATGACCAAACCCGACCAACTCCACTTCACCGAGTCGGAAGAGGCGAATCGGTTGCTCGCCAGCGATGGCCTCGCCGTCCTGGTGGGCATGCTGCTCGACCAGCAGTTCCCGATGGAGCGGGCCTTCTACGGTCCCCAGCTGCTCAAGGAGCGACTCGGGGAGGAGCTCGACGCGGAGCGGATCGCCAACTGGGATCCTGACGACCTGGCCGAGAAGTTCCAAGGGCCACCTGCGATCCATCGATATTGGTCGGCCATGGCCAAGAGGACCCAGTCGTTGTGCCAGGCCATTGTCGACGAGTACGACGGGAAGGCCGAGAACATCTGGGCGACGGCAGGGTCAGGCGCTGAGTTGCTGAAGCGTCTCAAGGCGCTTCCAGGGTTCGGTGACGCCAAGTCGAAGATCTTCGTAGGACTGCTGGGAAAGAGGCTCGGCGTCCAACCGGACGGGTGGGAGGAGAAGGCGGCCGATTGGCCTTCGATCGCCGATGTCGCCTCTTTCGACGACGTCGCCGTCTTGCGGGAGCAGAAGAAAGCCATGAAAGAGGCGAAAAAGGGCTGAAGTCACCTCAATCTGGTGTCGATTCGTGCCGATAGCGACTCCAGAGAGAGGGAAGACGTGGACGGACAGAATCTTTCAGGCCAGCTTTCAGACTGGACGGTCAATGAGCTGCTCCAGATCATGCAGGTGACGAAGAAGACCGGTTCGTTGACGATCGAGGGTGATCGCAGGGGCCGGATCCATTTCAAGAGCGGGTCGGTGACCGGGGCCGACCTCACCGGATCGCGACAGACTTACATCGCCGAAGATCGCGATGCCATCGCAGACGTGCTCTATGTCCTCTCCTCTCTCGACAAGGGCACGTTTGCCATGGGCGCGAACGACGCACCGGATCGCGATGGCTGGGCCGTCGAGGAGATCCTCGCCGATGTCGAGAGTCTTTCCGAGCTCGAGTCGGCGGTGGCGGAGTCGGGGCTCATCGAGGCAACCGGTGTGCGGGTCAAGGACCATCTGGACGCGCCCATCGAGCTCGAACCGGGAGACTGGCAAGTGCTCGCCAGCCTGGTGCAGCCATTCACGTTCGCCCATCTCGAGTCGAGGTTCGGTCGCGGTGGGGCGGTGCGTGCCTTGCACACACTCCATCGTCTCGAGGTCGCCGAGGCGATCAAGTCTGAGGACGAGTCGCAGTTCCTAGACAAACTCGCCGAGGGGATCTCGGCCGATTCGTCCGAGCCGACCTGGCTCGAATCGAAGAAACCGGCGCCCGAGGAACTGGTACCGGTCGTCGAGCTCGGGGTTCCGGTCGTGGAGGCCGATGTTGACGAAGGGGCCGTCCCCGTAGTGGAGGACGAGCTTGCTGACGCGGAGATCGAGCCCGCTCCGACCGCCGTGGCCGACTCCGCCGAGGTCGAGCCTGTCGGCGACGAGGGCCCCAAGCACAGGCGTGAGCCGGTCGCTGTTCGCGGGGTTTCGGCAGATGCTTCGACCACACTCACCGACGGCGTGTACGACGAGATCAGACGTCTCCGGAGCAAGGCCGCCGAGAAGTAGACACCTCTCGGCTGCGCCGAGGGCCGAATCTCTGGGTTGGTCCGAGGGGCCGAGAGTCAGGCATCCCCGGCGGGTAGCCTCGCCGGCCATGCCGGAGCGGAGCCCCTGGAAACCCAATCGCCCTCTCTTCATAGGGTTGGCCGGAGGCTCCGGTTCGGGAAAGACGACCATCGCCGAGGAGGTAGTGGATCGACTGGCCGGGCGTGTCGCCCTCCTGCATCACGACGCCTACTACAGAAACCTCCCCGAGCTCTCCTTCGAGGAGCGGACCCGGGTCAACTACGACCATCCGGCCTCACTCGAGACTGAGCTGCTGATCGATCATCTCGAGAGCCTCCGAACCGGCTTGGCTATCGAGCATCCTGTCTACGACTTCGCAGAGCACCTTCGCTTCGAGGAGACGATGAGGATCGAGCCGGCGCCCGTGGTCGTCGTCGAGGGGATCCTGGTGCTGTCCGAGCCAGAGCTGAGATCGGAGCTCGACCTGAAGATCTTCGTCGACACCGACCCCGATCTGCGTCTCGCCCGGCGACTCGAGAGAGACATCTCGGAACGCGGGCGCTCAGTCGACTCTGTCATCAATCAGTATTTCGCGACGGTGCGACCCATGCATCTCGAGTTCGTGGAGCCCTCGCGCCGCTACGCCGACCTCATCATCCCCGAGGGTTACAACCCGGCTGCGGTGGCCACCGTCGTCGAGTTGATCAGGTCGAGACTCGGCTGAGCTCGAACATGAGCGGATTCGCGCCGTATCCGGCGTGACGAGCCCCGGGTTCGTGGTTGGGGCCCATCACCCGATCAGCCACAACTCCTCCTGGCGGCCGTCGAGGAAGTGGACACCGTTGTCGTCGAGGAAGGCGTCTTCCTCGAGCATGATCCGGGATGCCTGACCACCCCACTCCTCGACCTCGATCTCCACCGCCAGCTCGATAGACCATGCGGTGTTGATCGCGACCGGGTAATCGCCTTCGCCCTGAACCGCATCCTGGTTGTCCCAGAGCCCGATCGTCGCGCCCGCTGCATGTCCGTGGAGACCGATCGGGTGGGTGTAGACGATGGGTCGGATCCCCTCGGACCCGGCGCGGCCGAGGGTGACCGACAGTGTCTCGTTGCCGCTGCGTCCTGGTGCCATCTCCTCCATCAGGATCTCCTGGAGCCGGTTCCCTTGGTCCAGACCGCGGGAAAACGACGCCGGGGCCGAGCTCTCCCCGCCCCTCAGGACGTAGCCATGCTGTTGCTGGTCGGTGTGATAGCCGGCGCGAACGATGCCGAAGTCGATGTGGACCAGGTCACCGCGCTCGACGACTCTGTCCCTCGGGCCATCTGCCGGTGTCGAGATCCCGTCGCCCTCTCGTTGCACACTGACCCCGGGGTGAAACCAGTTGTCGAAACCGCTTTCATGGGAGACTTGCGCCAACCACCAGGCGACATCCTCGGTCGTGGTCACGCCCGGCTCGATCACCTCGTCTGACAGCGCCCGACGCAACAACCCATGGGCGATCGCGCATGCCTCTCGCATCGGCTCGACTTCGCCCGGCAGCCGGGTCTCCAACCATCCGATGGCAAGTGCCTCGGCCGGCTCGAGATGATGGGAGTGGAGGGCCCGCGCCAGGGCATAGTGCTCGCTCGAGGTGAGACCGTCGGCCAGGGCGAACGTCCCCGACGTATTGATCCCGACCGTGCCCGAGACATCGTCCAGGTAGTCCCGAAGCGCGATCCATTGATCTGGCTGGGTCTCCGGGTCCCAGACCGAGGGAAACGGCCCGACCGGGTATCGGGCGATCGCGCCACGTCGGCGTCCTCCGTCCTTGAAGACCAACAGTGTTCGCCGCCGAGCCGTCGCCAGCCACGTCGCCGGCAGCATCGTGCGTGCGACCGGGTCTTCGTTGTACTCCCTTGCCGCTATCACCCACGCCTCGAATCCGTGATTCTTCATCAGAACAGGCACGAGCTGGTCGAGACGATCTTCCAATAGGGCATCGTGTGTCTTGGCTGCCGCTCTGAGATCCATTGGGGGCGAAGATAACGCCATTCCTAGAATCTGAGACCATGGCACACAGGTCGACGGTCGCCGTGATCGGAGTTGGCGCGATGGGCGAGGCTCTCGTCTCGGGCTTGCTCGGCGCAGGATGGGAGCCCGGTGACGTCGCAATGTGCGTACGCCGGCTGGATCGACGGGACGAGCTCGCCCACAAGACCGGTTGCCATGTGAGTCTCGACGCGGTGGAGACAATCGGCGGGAGGGACGTCATCGTGCTGGCGGTCAAGCCGCGAGACGTGACGGATGTGCTCAAGACACTCGCGGGAGAAGTGTCCGACACACAGACCGTGATCTCCCTGGCTGCCGGAGTGACCACCCAGACCTACGAGACCCAACTCGGTCCGGTACCCGTCGTTAGAGCGATGCCGAACACTCCGGCGCTGGTCAGGGAAGGAGTCACGGGGATTGCACCCGGCAATCACGCCGGAGCGCAGCATGTCGACGTGGCCCGGGAGATCCTGGGAGCGGTCGGCTCGGTCCGGGTCATGGAGGAGTCACTGCTCGACGCGGTGACGGCGGTCTCCGGAACCGGGCCCGCATATGTCTTCCTGCTCGCCGAGGCCCTGACCGAGGCTGCCATGCGGGAGGGCCTGCCCCGGGATGTGGCCGAGGGCTTCGTGCATCAGACCATCCGCGGAGCGGGCCATCTCCTCACCAACACGGACAAGAGCCCGGCCGAGCTCCGTTATGAGGTCACCTCCCCCGGAGGGACGACGGCGGCCGCCATGCACGTCTTGGAGGAGAAGGGGTTTCGCGCGGTGGTCGAGGACGCAGTGCGGGCGGCGGCGATTCGGGCGCGCGAGCTTGGAGGCGGCGCCTGAGTCTCTTCTCCCGGGTCACCGTCGCGGTGGCCAACTCGGCGCCGGTCGAGAAGATGTTCACCTCGACGCGCCCGGGCCGATCGGTGGCGGAGCGATTTGTTGCCGGGGACACGCTGGACAGCGCCGTCGTGGTCGCACGTGACCTCAACGAACGCGGATTCTCGGTTTCGCTCGATCTCCTCGGTGAGGAGGTTCACGATCGCATCTCGGCCACGGCCGCTGTCGACGGATATGTCGAGAGTCTGGAGCGCATCGCGGGGGAGGGCCTCGACGCCAACATCTCGATCAAGCCGACCCAACTCGGTCTCGCCATCGATGAGGAACTGGCCACCCGGGCCATCGAGCGGTTGGGGATTCGCGCCCGCGAAGTCGGGACAACGGTCACCATCGACATGGAGGACTCCCGGTACACCGATGCGACCGTGAGGCTCTTCGAGTTCGGTCAGGCCGCGACCAGAAACTTCGGAGTCGCCCTCCAGTCGTATCTGAGGCGAACACCGGATGATCTGGAGCGTCTCATCCCACAGGGGGGCCACATCAGGCTCTGCAAAGGGGCCTACGTAGAACCCGAGGAGGTTGCGATCCAGTCCAAGTCGAAAGTCGACGCCGCCTTTGGCCGTCAGCTGCGAACTCTCATGGAGGCTGTCTCGACCACGCCGGCGATCGCCACCCATGACCCTGCGCTGCTCGATCTGGCACGTGACCTGGCATCGAAGCGGTCAGACCCCTTCGAGTTCCAGATGCTCTATGGGGTGCGGACCGATCTCCAGAGGGAGCTGGTCGCTGCAGGATTTCCGCTCCGGATCTATTTGCCGTTCGGATCCCAGTGGTATCCGTACCTGACTCGGCGTCTCGCCGAGCGGCCCTCGAATGCTTGGTTCTTCGCCAAGGCACTCCTTTCCAGCTCTTGACTTCAACCGCACTCGAGGTCCTAGGGTCTGTCTGTGTCGCAGGACCACTCTGCACTCGCATGTCATCGCACCATCAACCTGACCACGACCGGCCGTGAGTCAGGCGAGCCGCGCCGGATCGAGATCTGGTGGTTCTGGGTCGACGGCCGCTTCGTCATAACCGGGACACCGGGGCGACGTGACTGGCTCGCCAACATCCACGCCAACCCGGACGTCACGATTCACGTGGACGGCCGCGACATTCCGGCTCGGGCGACGCCGATAGAGGACCCGCAAGTGAGAAAGGCCGTCTTCACGCACTCATCTACCTCCTGGTATTCGACCCAGGCTGAGCTGGATCGGCTGGTCGCCACTTCTCCGATGGTGGAGATAACGCTCGAAGCCTGACCTCGGTCATAGCATCCCTCCGATGTCGGGAAACCGTTCGGACTTCGAAACCCTGATCGGGCCGGATCGCCGACGCTTGCCGCGGCCCCGGGGTCTGGCTGCCCTCGTGACCGCCGTGGCCGTTGCCATCGTCGTCGGGTTGATCCTGCTCTGGCCGATAGACACCCCTGAAATCGATCGCTCCGAGATCGGTTTCGCCGACGAGATCGTGCGGGCCGAGACGGTGACCGCTGTCGTGGGGCCCTGCTCTTTCGATGTCGAGGCGGACTGCCGGCACTTTCAGTTCACTCTTCTCGACGAACCGGTGGGTGACATCGCCATCCTCGAGTTCATCGACGAGCTCGGCCAGCCCACGATGGCCGAGGGCGATGT
>DASUUP010000466.1:0-4022 GCA_036373995.1 Acidimicrobiia bacterium | reverse complement strand
CCACCGACATCATCGGGAACCCTTACTCGTCGATCTTCGATGCGGGTGCGACCCAGGTGCTCGGCGGACCTCCGTTGAGCTTGCGATTCGGCCCACCGGATTCGGAGCCCGAGGTCGCTCTAGTCGGCTTCTTCCGCGATGACCTCGGCCAGACGTTCGATCAGGTCGACCACGCGGTTGGAGTAGCCCCACTCG
This sequence comes from Acidimicrobiia bacterium, assembly GCA_036373995.1. Classification (GTDB taxonomy): domain Bacteria; phylum Actinomycetota; class Acidimicrobiia; order Spongiisociales; family ZC4RG35; genus JANQRA01. The sequence goes on along the minus strand of DASUUP010000466.1, from coordinate 3,827 downwards.
TTGTCGTACCAGGACATCACCTTGACCAGGTTTCCACCCATCACGTGGGTGCCGCTGGCATCGAAGATGGACGAATGCGGGTTGCCGATGATGTCGGTGGAGACGATCGGGTCCTCCGTGTACTCCATGATCCCTCTGAGAGGGCCCTCGGCAGCCGCCTTGATCGCGGCGTTGACCTCGTCGACGGTGACGTCCTTCTCCAACTCGACCACCAGGTCGACCGTGGAGCCGTCGGGAACCGGGACACGCATCGCCATCCCGTCGAGCTTCCCGTCGAGCTCGGGCAGGACCTCGCCGACGGCCTTGGCTGCTCCGGTGGTGGTGGGGATGATGTTCTCGGTGGCGGCGCGACTCCGGCGCAGGTCTTTATGGGGGACATCGGCGAGACGCTGGTCGTTGGTGTATGCGTGCACCGTGGTCATGACCCCGCTCTTGATCCCAAAGGAGTCGTCGAGGACCTTGGCCAGGGGCGCTAGGCAGTTAGTAGTGCACGATGCGTTGGACACGATGAGATCTTCGGGCCCCAACTGGCTGTCGTTGACTCCGAGCACGATGGTTTCATCGATCTTGTCCTTGCTGGGAACGGTCAAGATCACCCTCTTGGCGCCGGCGTCGAGGTGCTTTTGCAGCGAGGCACGATCTCGAAAGACTCCCGTCGATTCGATCACGATGTCCACCTCCAGTTGCCTCCAGGGGAGGAGGGCTGGATCTCGCTCCATGAGCATCTTGATCTCGTGGTCGCCGGCTTTCATGACGCCGTCGTTGACGGTCACCTCCTGGTCGAACCGCCCCATCACAGAGTCGTATTCGAGGAGGTAAGCGAGAATGTCGTCGTCGGAGAGATCGTTTATGGCGACGACCTGGATGTCCGACTCGGGTCGGGAGGCGATGATCCGGAAGACGGCCCGGCCAATTCGTCCGAACCCGTTGATGGCGACTCTCGTCATTGCGAGCCTCCTCGTGCGGCGATCGACGCCGCCACTTCCACCACCCGATGCGAATAGCCCCAGCCGTTATTGAACCAGGTGATCGTCTTCAGCAAATGGCCACCGGTGACCATCGTTGCCAGGCTGTCGTATATCCCGGAGTGTGAGTTGAGCCTCACATCCGACGACACGATGGGGTCGGCGACGAACTCGATGATTTCGCTGTACTTCGATGTCACCTCGCCCTTGACCGCGTCGTTGACCTCGGCCGCCGTCACCGGGCGCGACATGTCGGCAACCATGTCCACGGTCGAACCGTCAGGAACAGGCACATTCAGCGCGGTGACCATCAGCTTGCCGGCCAGGTCGGGCAACACCTGGGTGATGATCTCCGCCGAATTGGTCTCCGCCGGAATGATGTTCTCTCCGGCGGCACGGCTGGTGCGGTAGGCCTCGGTGGGGACATCGGCGAGACGTCCTGCGTTGGACATGGCCTTCACCACCGTCATGTAGACGCGCTCGAGGCCGAAGGCCTCATCGAGGATGCTGAGGATGGGAGCAGCCGCGTTGGAGGTGTTGGAGCCGAGGGCGACGATCTCTGGATTCTTGTCGAGCACTTCGTCGTTGATGCCCCGTAACAGGAGCGGGATCTCACCGGGCTTCTCAGGGCTCGATGTGAGGACGACGTTGCTGGCACCCGAGGCGAGATGACCTTGGAGAGAATCGGCGGTCCGATAGCGACTCGTGGTTTCGAGGACGATGTCCACGTCGAAGTCATCCCAGTCGGTGTCGGCCGGAGTGCGGCTGTCTTTGAAGGAAACCGTCTTCTGTCCGTAGAGGAGTGTCCCGTCCTGATAAGCGACTTCGACCGGGAATCGACCGTAGATCGAGTCGTATTTCAAGAGGTAGGTGAGGGCTTCCGGCTCGGCGATATCGGCGATGGCGACAATGTCCATGTCGTCCCTGGCATGGAGCAGGCGGAAGACGTTGCGGCCGATGCGTCCAAAGCCCATGAGCCCGATCCGGGCAGCTGTCATTTCTCTCCTTTTCTCAATTTCGAAGTTAGGCGCGAACCCCTGGAATCTGAAACCAGATGACCGTATCTTGAGGGAGGGAGAGATGTTCGTCGCATTCGCCATTGCAGCCCTTTGCTTGAGCCCACCCGTGGACGGCCCGGTCGTAGCCGGCTACGCGCCAGTTGGTCAGTACGCGGGGCATTGGGGTGTCGACTACGCCGCGGTTGTCGGCGAAGAGGTCGCAGCTCCGGTATCGGGGAGGGTTACTTTTGCCGGCTCCGTGGCGGGGATGAGAACAGTCACGATCGAGCCTGTTCCGGGCTACAAGGTCTCGGTGTCATATCTGACTTCGGTGGCTGTCTCCAAGAGGCAGCACGTGAGACGTGGGGACACGATCGGGCGTGCCGGGTCGCCGCATGGCGTCCCCGGAGTTCATCTTTCGGCCCGCATCGATGGGAAGTACGTCGATCCTGCCTCCCTGCTCGGTTGCAGCGAAACCGATATATCCAGAGCGCTTCGGCTGGTCACGCCGCCGTCTCCCTATGCTCGTGGGCGTGCGCACCGGAATCCTGGGCGGGACCTTCGACCCGATCCACATCGCTCATCTCCATGGCGCGGAGTGCGCCCTCGACCAACTGGGGCTCGACCGGGTCCTCGTGGTTCCCGCGGGTGATCCCTGGCAGAAATCCGATCGCCAGATAACCGTGGCCCGCCACCGTGTCGAAATGTGTCGAATCGCGGTCGAAGGTGTGGACGGTCTCGAGGTCGACGATCGCGAGGTGAGACGGGACGGGCCGACCTATACGGTCGACACTCTGGCGTCATTCCCGGCGGACGAGGATCTCTATCTCATCGTCGGTGCCGACGCTGCCGCCGGCCTGGACACGTGGCACCGTTGGGAGGACATCCTCAAACGAGCCAAGGTGGCCATCGCTCCACGAACTGGAAGCCCCATGACGGACGTGCCCGGCGCCGTTGAGATCGAGATGGGCCTCCTCGACGTGAGCGGCACCGACATCCGACGACGGGCCCGACAAGGTAGACCTTTCCGCTACCTGGTCACCCCGCCCGTGTACGACTACATCGTTTCTCACGACCTCTATGCGGAAGAGCGCCGAGACGATATGGTGGGTTGACTCATGAAGCTGGAGACCACGTCATAGAGCACAGTGTCGAACTGGCCCGTGCGGCCGCCGACGCCCTGTTCGCCAAGAACGGAGCCGACATCGTCTTGCTCGACGTGGAGGAGGCATTCTTTCTTTCCGACATCTTCGTCATCGCCACCGGCTCGTCACGCACCAACGTCCAGGCCCTGGCGGACCACGTCGAAGAGAGGCTCGGCGAGCGCTTTGGCATCAAGCCGCTGCGAGTCGAAGGCCGGACTGAGGGGGAGTGGTGCCTGGTCGACTTCGGCGACATCATCGTTCAAATATTCCAGGCCGGGCCCCGGGAGTACTACTCCCTGGAGCGGTTGTGGGGTGACGCCGGCCGGATCGCGTGGGAAGAGCCGGTAGTCACCGACTCGTGATTGGTTTCACCTTCGAGGTGCCCCGGAAATAAACTGACCGCTCAATCCGGGGCTGTAGCTCAGTTCGGCAGAGCACTTGACTGGCAGGCACCCTGCGCTAGACGCTGTTCTCGTTCTCGTTTCCCACGTAAGCGAAGCCTTGAAGCCGCGAGTCAAGCGCTCTAACAGACCGTTCAAGTGCTGCGTCAATAGGGAAAATCCCCGATGCTTGAGCGGCGACTTCTCGCGTATGGTTGCGGGGAGCACCCGAAGGATTGATGAATTGCGCCGCCATGTCCTGGGCCCGGTAACGGTGATGATGGTGCTGACGGTTGGCTCTTGTTCTTTGGCCTTCGCACAGACGGATACGACTTCCCC
>DASUUP010000465.1:0-6876 GCA_036373995.1 Acidimicrobiia bacterium | reverse complement strand
CCCTCACAAGCCGGCGCACCCGAATGCGGAACTCGACCGGGTCGAGTGGGGTGGTCACGAACTCGGCGACCGTGTCGCTGCTGTCGATAAGGGCGAGGTGCTCTACTGCGGCGACGAGGACAACCGGGATCCCGTAGGTCTCTTCGATCCGTGAGACCTCCCGAAGCTGTCGTATGGCGCCGTGGCCGAGCTCGACGACCAGGATGTCGGCGTCGCGGAGGGTGCCGTTGTCGATGTCGAGGTCGCCCGCCGCGGACGCGGTCAGATCGGCGAGAGCCAGCGCGTCTTTGAGATCTTCTGAAACAGCCTCGGGATAGACCGCAGCGTTCACAGGATCGGCAGATAAGTCTCTAACTCGAAGCGGGAGACATGGTGTTGATACCTCTCCCACTCCGCTCGCTTGTTGCGTAAGAACCAACTGAAGACGTGCTCACCGAGTGCGTCTGCGATGAGGTCGGAGCCCTCCATGAGATCGAGGGCGGCAGCCATCGTGTCGGGAAGCCGCTTGGCACCGACGGCAGCGAGTTCGGCCGAGGTCATCTGGTGGACGTCGGCCGAGATCTCGGGGGGCAGCTCGTAGCCCTCGCGTATCCCCGCGAGCCCGGCGGCGAGGATCACCGAAAGAGCCAGGTATGGGTTGCAGGCGGCATCGGCGGCCCGATACTCGACACGAACCGACGACGGCTTCCCCTTCTTCACCGACGGCACCCGGACCAGAGCCGACTGGTTGTTCCTGGCCCACGACATGTAGACAGGTGCGTCGAATCCGCCGACGAGACGCTTGTAGGAGTTGACCCACTGGTTGGTGATTGCCGTCATCTCCTCGGCGTGGCGAAGCAGTCCGGCGATGAATGCCTCACCGACCTTGGAGAGTTGACCCTGGGTGCCAGGCTCGTGGAAGGCGTTGGTGTCGCCTTCGAAGAGAGAGAGATGCAGGTGCATGCCCGACCCGTCGTGCTTCTCCAGGGGTTTGGGCATGAACGTGGCGTAGATGCCGGACTGGAGAGCCACCTCTTTGACCGTGAGGCGGGAGGTCATGATGTTGTCCGCCATGGTCAGCGCATCGGTGTATCGGGCGATGATCTCGTGCTGACTGGGGGCCACCTCGTGGTGGGAGTGCTCGATCGGGATCCCGAGCTGTTCGAGAGCGTTGATGGTCTTACGCCGGTACTCCTGGGCGACGTCGAGCGGCGTCAAGTCGAAGTAGCCACCATGGTCGAGGACCTTTGGCTTGGGCCCGGAGTCCTCGAAGTAGAAGAACTCGAGCTCGGGAGCCGCGTAGAAGGTGTATCCCATCTCGGATGCCTTCTCGAGGTTCCGCTTCAGGACCGTACGCGGGTCACCGGGGAAGGGCTCTCCGTCCGGCGTGTAGATGTCACAGAACATGCGAGCCACTTGCTGTTCGGTCCGCCAAGGAAGGACGGCGAATGTGGTCGGGTCGGGTTTCGCCAGCATGTCGGCTTCCTGGATTCGTGCATACCCGTCGATGGAAGAGCCGTCGAAAGTCATCCCCTCGTCGAACGCGACTTCGAGCTCAGCGGGGCTGATCGCCACCGATTTGAGGAAACCGAGCACGTCGGTGAACCAGAGTCGTATGAACCGGATGCCCCGCTCCTCGACCGTTCGCATCACATAGTCGGACTGCTTACTCATGAGTCGAGCCCATTGTGCCCTCGCATTCGCCTATGGCGCCAGTCCCGACACCTGATATCACAACCCTGATACCACTAGCGAGGGGAGCCGTCAGGCGCTGCGGCGACGCTCGGCGAGCCACTTGCGACGGAGGGATTTGCGCTCCTTCTCGGTCGTGCCGCCCCAGATCCCGGAGCGCTGATTGGTCTCCAATGCGTACTGCAGGCAGTCTTCCATCACGGGGCAGACGGCGCAGATCCCCTTCGCCTTCTGGATGGATCGCTCGTCTACTCCATCGGACGACGGAAAGAAGAGCGTGTTGGGATAACCGGAGCAGGCGGCGCGGTTCCTCCAGTCCGCAACCAGCTCGGTTGCGATATGTGGGCTTAGCTCCGCAAAGCTTGGACCAACGGTCACCCGGCCATATTGGCGGTGTCACCGCAGGCTGGCAAAACGAAGTCAGAAGTCGCTGCTTCCCCCGTCGAGACGATTCTGGTCCGAGGAGGTGCCCCCGGGGCCCTCATCTTCGACAACGACCACTTCTTCACTCTGCGTGGTCACGACGGCGGCCTCGCGTCCCACGAAGATCAGGACGATCAGGATTATCAGGAGGGTGATTGCGACTATCAGGGCGATGAGAGCGACCGTGTCCAGGCCCTCACCCGTGATCTCGACGAACCCGAATCCGTCACAGGTCGCAGCCGACCCACCGACTTCGTACACGCCCCGGTACAGGTCGATGTCGATGCCTCGTGAGTCGGCGTAGGACCGGATGTCGTCGACCTCGCCGCCGTTCTCCTGATCTCCGTCGCTGTTCTCCTCGTGGTCGGACTCGATGGTGACCGGGATCCCGCCGACGTCCACATTCAGCTCCCAGTCGTAGTCCTGGAAGACGGCCGGCGAAGAAGCCTCCCATGAGAGGCCGCCGTCGAGATCGATCCGGAACGGGTTGCTCTTCGAGGTGTCGGTCACGGTGGTGGAGTCGACGTCCGAGGTGGCCATGACCACACACCCGCCGTTCAGCTCGCCTTGCTCGTCGAGGCTCCCAAACCCGAGTGCCCCCCAGACGAGGATCGGAACGAGGATCAGTAGGGCGACGACGAGTGTGAAAGGTCCCTTGGACGGACGACCCATGCTCAACACCAGGAGTCCCAAGAGCCCGAGGACTCCGGGAAGGAAGAACATGGTGAGTTGATCAGGCGGCCAGATTCCCTGCCTGGCCAGGAAGATCGCGGTGGCGACCCCAATCAGGATCCCGAGGACTGCACCGGTCAGCGGCTTGCCCATCGATCTACTCCAGATTCTCCTCGGCAGGACACGCTACGCGTTGTTCGGAGCCGATCGAGTCATTCTCGCCTTCGCCCGATACTCTTAGCGGATGCCCAAGATCCGCGCGGCCTCCATCGATGAGCACAAAGAGCTCACACGCCGCGCGCTGCTCGAGGCAGCGCATCTCGTGATCGCCGATGCCGGCACTGCCGAAGTCCCCTTGGGCGAGATCGCCTTGCTCGCCGGTGTGGGACGGACCACCTTCTACGACTACTTCGATGACAGGGAGGATGTGATCGCCTCGTTGGTCGAGGAGAATCTGCCCGGCGTAATCGCCGACCTCATCACGTCCGTGCCCGATGACCTCCCCACTACCGAACGCCTGGCCCGTCTCGCGTCCAAGACCGTGGAGTTCGTGGCAACCGACCGCGTGTTTGGAGTCATCCTGCACAGGGAGGCGGGACGGATGGGGCTGGAGGCTCAGCAGCGCATCAGACGATCGCATTCCGAGCTCGCCATCGAAATGGCGTCGATCTTTCAACAGGGCGTTGCGGAGGGAGTCTTCACCGAGATGCCGGACTATCTGGCAGGCCGTCTCATACAAGACACGATCATGTCGGCGGCCCGTGCCCTGATCGACGACGAGTCTCGTCTCGACGACGTGACAGCCGGTGTGGAGAGATTTCTACTGGGCGGCTTGGGAGGAAGTCGTTAACCATCCAGTTACGAAGGTCGACGATCATGTCTGAAGAGATGGATCTCATCACCCCGGACACCTTCATCAACCGTGAGCTTTCGTGGCTCGAGTTCAACAACCGTGTCTTCGCGGTCACCGGTCGTGAAGACTTCCCGCTTTTGGAGAAGGCGAAGTTCCTCGCCATATGGGCAACGAACCTCGACGAGTTCTTCCAGGTGCGTGTTGCCGGGCTCAAAGAACAGGTGGCCCATGGCTTGCGCTCGGCTACCCCGGACGGGCTGACCCCGGGCCAGCAACTGGCAGCCATTCGAGCTGAAGTCGACGCTCAATACCAGGAGATCTCGAAACGATTTCTCTCCGAGATCGCACCAGCTCTGGCCAAGGAGGGCATCGTCTTCAGCGACTACTCGACTCTCGACGACGAAGATCGGGAGTTCCTCGATCGGCAGTTCACCGACCTCGTGTTTCCGGTGGTCACGCCGCTGGCCGTGGATCCTGCTCATCCCTTTCCTTACATCTCCAACCTCTCCCTCAACCTGGCGATATTCGTCAGGAACCCCGAGACCACCCTGACCAGGTTCGCCAGAGTGAAGATCCCTCCGGTTCTGCCCCGATTCGTCGTGCTGCCCGACGGTGAGCGCTTCGTGCCCCTCGAACAGGTGATCGCGGCGCACCTCGACTCTCTCTTTCCCGGCATGGAGGTACTCGGTCATTATGTCTTCCGCGTCACCCGCAACGCCGACTTCGAAGTCGAGGAGGACGAAGGAGGCGATCTCTTGATGACCATCGAGTCGGAGCTCACCCAGCGTCGATTCGGCCGGGTGGTGCGTCTCGAGGTCCACCCAGACATACCCGACGATGTTCTCGACATGTTGATGCGCGAAATGGGCGCCACTGAGGACGATGTGTTTCGCGTCGACGGTCCGCTCGACCTCGCCGGTTTGTGGGGCGTGTATGACCTCGAGCGGCCTGAGTTGAAGTTCGACGTGTTCACGGGCGTGATCCCGCCACGGCTCGCTGCGCCTGGAGGCGACTCCGTGGACTTCTTCGAGGTCATGCGTCAGGGGGACCTGATCGCACACCATCCCTATGACTCGTTCTCGTCGACCGTGGAGGCGTTCATCACAAGAGCCGCGCGTGACCCGTCGGTTCTCGCCATCAAGATGACTCTGTACCGGACCAACCGCGAGAGCCAGATCATGCAGGCCCTCATCGAGGCTGCTGAGAGGGGAAAACAGGTCGTCGCTCTCGTCGAGCTGAAGGCCCGTTTCGACGAGGAGCGAAACATCGAATGGGCACAACGGCTCGAAGACGTGGGTGTTCACGTCATGTATGGAGTCGTCGGTCTCAAGACCCATACCAAGCTCGCCTTGGTCGTGCGTCGTGAAGGCGACCGTGTGGTCAGGTACGCCCACATCGGCACCGGAAACTACAACGAGAACACGGCCAGGATCTACGAGGACGTAGGCGTGTTCACAGCCGATCCCGACCTCGGATCCGACCTTTCGGACCTGTTCAACTTCCTCACTGGCTACAGCCGGCAGACCAAGTACCGGTCCTTGGCCGTCTCACCGATCGGGGTGAGAAAGGACATCACGGGGTTGATCGAGTCCGAAGCCGCTCGCTCGGACGGTCAGATCACGATGAAGATGAACTCGCTGGTGGATCCCGGGATCATCGAAGCTCTCTACCGGGCGTCGCAGGAGGGGACACGCATCGACCTCTGTGTTCGGGGCATCTGCAGCCTCGTCCCCGGCGTTCCCGGGCTTTCGGAGAACATCAACGTGCGGTCCATAGTGGGTCGCTATCTCGAGCACTCCCGGATCTACCGATTCGGTGCCCGGGGCCGGGAGCGGGAGTACTACATCGGGTCTGCGGACATGATGCCCCGCAACCTCGATCGTCGGGTCGAAGCTTTGGCACCGGTGACGGACCCTGACCTTCAGTTCCGCCTCGACGAGATCCTCGATGTCGACTTCGCCGACGACAACCTGGCTTGGGCCCTGGGCCCCGATCGTGTCTGGACCAGGGTCCACGGCGACGCCGGCATCGACGCCCACGTCGCCCTCCAGGAACTGGCCCTGGCGAGGAGTAGCGCTCACCTTTGATGGTCGGCGGGCATAGCCCGCAGTCGGCGGACCGGCGTCTGTTTGGCGGACCGAGACCTAGCTGGCGAGGCACGATGTGAGTGTCGGTGCCCTTCCACAGGTTGCATCAGCGTCCAGCAGGCACTCCGGCAAAGTCCGCCGACCAATTAACTGTTCATCTCCCGTTCATCTCGACATTGCCGTCGGGTTAACCCGGCTTCGTACCTTCTCGCTGGTCACTGGGAGGTTCGTATCCCGACGAGGAGATGAACGGACATGAAGGTGCGCAATTGGCTCGCACTCATCGGCGTGTTCGCGTTGGTCCTGGCCGCCTGTGGCGGTGGAGACTCGACCGACACCACCGACGGCAGTGACGACGAAATACCCACGACTGAGTCGACCGGCGATGCCGGGGAACTCTCCCAATGGGGTCTGCCAGTGATCGATCCTCTCGACATCGATGCGGGTGTCACCGTGGGCATCGCAGGATCCTCGACGGTCTTCCCGCTCTCGACAACGGTCATGACCCAGTGGATCGACGAGGGTGGGCCCGAGTACTCGATCGACTCGATCGGCTCGGGTGGTGGTCTGGAGCGCTTCTGCGTTGAGGGCGCCTCAGACATTGCCAACGCCTCGCGGGCGATCGACGAAGAAGAGGTCGCCGACTGCACCGAGACCTGGGGCAGTCCGCCGATCTCGGTCCGGGTGGGTAGCGACGCCCTCTCGCTGGTCATCAGCCCCGGCAACTACTTCGGTCAAGAGTTGACGTTGGATGAGCTAGCCGTCGCCTTCTCATTGACCGATGCCGACGCCACGTGGGCCGACGTCAACCCCGACTTCCCGGCTCACCCGATTCAGCTCTTCAGCCCGGGTGCCGACTCGGGGACCTTCGATTACTTCAACGAAGTCGTCTTCGAAGGGGCCGACCCGCCTCCGATCCTCTCATCCATCGCCGAGATCGTTGGCGAGGACGACAACCTGACGGTCCAGGGTGTCTCGGGAGACGGTTGTACAGAGGGCGACGTGAGTACCACGTGTGCCATCGGCTACTTCGGCTATGCGTACTACCAGGAGAATGCCGCCTCCCTCCAGGTGGTGACCGTCGACGGTGTGGAGCCGAGCGGCGAGACCGTGAACAACGACACCTACCCGATCTCCCGGCCGCTGTTCATGTACACGTCGGCACCGGTG
>DASUUP010000464.1:0-4402 GCA_036373995.1 Acidimicrobiia bacterium | reverse complement strand
ACTCCTTCGGCGTCGAGGGCTCGTGCCACTGCCGCTCCGATGCCTTTGCTCGCACCGGTCACCAGGGCAGTTCTTCCTTGCAGGTCACCCATGGTGGGTTACCTCCTTCTCATGTCGAATTGGTTGGGGGATCAGCCGCGGAGATCCTGGAGCTCCGTCTCGGTGACCTCTCCAGGCTGTTTCCCGATGATGATCATGGCGAGGACCTCGTCCATGGTCACATCTTGTTTGTCGACGGTTCCGACCAGCTTCCCCTGAAGCATGACACTGATCCGATCGGCGAGGTCGAATACATCGTGGATGTCGTGGCTGATGAGGAAAATGCCGATCCCTTCCTCCTTGAGCTGGCGCATCAACCCTCTCACCACCTCGGTCTCCGCCGGGCCCAGCGCTGCGGTGGGCTCATCCATGATCAGGATGCGGGCGTTGAACTGCACGGCTTTGGCGATGGCCACCGATTGGCGCTGACCTCCCGACAGCGACTGGACGGGGACCTTGAAGTTCTCGAACCTCGGATTCAACCGTGCCATGACCGTGCGGGTGGCGTTCTCCATCGCCGAGTCATCGAGAGTTCGCAACGGGGTCAGCAATTCCCGCCCAAGGAACACGTTGCCGGGAGCATCGATGTTCTCGGCGAGGGCGAGAGTCTGATAGATCGTCTCCACCCCGAGGTTCTTGGCGTCCATGGGACCGTGGATGTCCACGCGCTTGCCATCGATGTAGATCTCCCCCGAGTCCGGCTTTTGGGCTCCGGAGAGGGTCTTGATGAGTGTCGACTTCCCCGCTCCATTGCCGCCGACGATCGCCATGATCTCGCCCGGATACAGGTCGACGGTCACGCCATCGACGGCATGCACCCCACCGAAAGAGACGTTTATATTCCTCAATTCGACCAGCGGAACACCTTCGGGCATGTCAGGACCTCCTCAAGCTTTCCTCCGCCGGTTGATGGTGTCGAACGCCACCGCGATGATGAGCACCACGCCGGCGAAGATGTCCTGGATCGGGGAGGAAAAGCCCATGAAGCTCAGGCCGTAGGCGAGAGATGACATGACCAGCGCCCCGAGCACCGCACCCGGGATAGTCCCGATCCCTCCGGAGAACGAGGTTCCCCCGATGACCGAGGCGGCGATGACGTAGAGCTCGTATCCCTCCCCGAGATCGAGCGTCGCTCCGTCGAGACGCGCCGTGGCCACCGCCGCGCTCACCGCACAGAGCAGACCGATCAAGATGAAGGTCTTCATCACCGTCCACCGGGTGTTGATACCGGCCAGTTGCGATGCCTCCGGGTTGCCCCCGATGGCGAATACATAACGGCCATAACGACGTCTGGTGGCGACAAACGTCATGATCAGAGTGACGGCGATCAACACGATGACCGGCCAGGGGATTCCAGCAGGCAGGCCGTCTGGGGGAATGGGGTTCCCGGTCTCGGCGGCGTACCTCTCGGCAAGACCCGGGGGCCACTTGTAGCTGTTGAACAGCCAGACCAGGCCCAGCACCGCCAAAGAGCTGAAGGTCCCGACCAGAGCTTCTGCCCACATCGGTCGGAGCGGAAAGCCGAATCGGCGACGCTGTCGACGTGCCGAGGCCAGGAGCCAGGCGATGCCGATGCACGCCAGACCCCCCACGATCCAACTCGCCGTCCCCCCGATCGATCCCTGCGGCCCACCCCCGAGCATCCTGAAGGCGGGGTCGACAGGGGATATGGTCACGCCTCGGGTGACGAGCCACGTAGCTCCGCGGAAGATGAGCAAGCCTCCGAGGGTGACCACGAACGATGGCACGCCGATATAGGCGACGACGAAGCCTTGAACGGCACCGATGGCGGCGCCCAGCGCCAGACCGACCGCCAATGCGACGATCCACAGCAAGGGATGGTCGAAACCGAGGAAGTCGGGGAGGACCCGAGCCATGAGCACGGCGTAGGTCATCCCGACCACACCGACTATCGAGCCAACCGAGAGATCGATCTCACGGGCGACGATCACCATCGTCATCCCGGTTGCGATGATGGCAACCGACACCGACTGCACCGCAAGGTTGACCATGTTCACCGGCCGCAAGAAACGGCCGTCGGTGAGGAACCCGAACCCGATCAGGATGATTGCCAGGGCGACCACCATGCCGAAGACACGGAGGTCGATCTCGAGAGCTTGGAGGAACCCGCGTCGCGGGGCAGCCTCCTCGACCTCTGCCTGGCTCGGGGGCGCGTTGGTCAGCCGGGTCATCGACTGGGTCGGAGACTAACGGAAGCGCCCTGCGCCGTGTCGGTCACGAGCGCAGGGCGCAACCAGTCCATCAGATGGTCTAGCCGCAGGCCTCGACCGAGCCAGGGGCCACACCGTCACAGACGGCGTCCTGAGGCTCCCAACCGAGATCGATCACCAGGTTGAGATTGTCCTGTGTGATCGGGGTTGGCTTGAGGATGATCGACCACACCTCGACGCCATCGGCATCGAAGGTTTGGGCGTCCACTCCCGCCTCTGGGAAGACGTGCTCCTGCAAGTCGTCCGGGGCCTTGACGTCCTCGAGGGCAACACCCTGGGCCAGCTGGATCGCCACCTCACCGGCAGTCTTGCCCAGCCCGAAGGCATCCTTCCACACCGAGACCAACTGTGTGCCCAAAGCCACCCGGTTCAGGGCGGGAAGGTCGCCGTCCTGGCCGGTGACAGGGACGGTGCCGGCAAGGCCGACGGCGTCGAGCGCTGCCACCACTCCGGTGGCCATGCTGTCGTTCTCGGAGATGACGGCGTCGATCTCGTTGTCGTTGGCCGCCAGGCAGGCGTCCATCATGTTGCGTGCGTTGTTGGTGTCCCAGTTGTCGTTGTAGTCCTCACAGACGATGTTGATGTCCGCGTTTCCGTCGACGAGCTCCACCATGCCCTCGCGGAGGAAGTCGGCGTTGGGATCAGCAGAGTGACCCTTGACGATGGCGTAGTTGCCGGCAGGGACGGCCTCGGTTATCACCTCGGCCATGATCGTCCCCACCCCTTGGTTGTTGAAGGTGATGTAGAACGCCTCCGGGTCCGAGATGAGACGGTCGTATCCGATCACGGGTACGCCGGCGTCCTTGGCCCGCTGGACTGCTGGGAGGATCGCCTCGGCGTCCTTGGCCAGAATGATCAGCACGTCGGCACCCTCGGCGATCAGGGCGTCGACATCCGCCAGCTGCTGCTCGGCGGAGTCGTTGGCGTCCTTCTCGATCACAGTTCCCCCGGCGGCTTCTACAGCCTCGATGATCGCAGGCCCATCCGCCTTCGCCCAGCGAGGTTGGGCATAGTTGTTCCAGCTGATGCCGACGACTACGTCGTCGCCGGAGGCAGCGGTCGTGTCACTCGCTCCGTCTGTCGTGTCCGAGGCACCGCCGTCATCGCCGCAAGCGGCGACGATCATGGCCAGTACGGCCAACAGTGCGATCAAGTACCTGTTCCTCTTCACATCTTCCTCCTAATCGGTGTGCCTGCGGCGGTTTGGCGCCCATCCCCAAGCGGAGCCGCGGGGCCACGCGCCCAGACATCGGTGCGAGCCTACAAGGGAATTGTTCGGGTGTGCAACAAAATTGACATGTATATTGTGTCCTCTCCAACAAAAGGATGGTCTCACGCAAAGTCGCAGGTCGGATCGTCCTCGTCGTGGTCTCGCCACCGAAGAGGTGAGACGACACAACCTCGCTGCGGTTCTCGGTCGTCTCCACCTCGTCGGGCCGATGACGCGTTCGGAGTTGGCGACACAGACCGGTCTCAATCGCTCCACAATTCGTGACCTCATCGGCGAGCTCAGCGAACTTCGGCTCGTCGTCGAGAGCCCGGGCAGCCCCACTTCAGGGCCGGGCCGACCCTCGTCGATCGCACGGGTCTCCCCGGAGGGCGCGGTAGTGCTGGCGATAGAGCTCGAGGTCGATTCGATCGCGGTCGCGACGGTCGGCCTAGGGGGTCACATCTTCGGCGAGTTTCGCGAGCCCAATCCAGCGGACAACTCCCCCGACGACGTCGTCGCCCGAATCGTCAGAATCTCCCGGCCCCTCGAGAAAGGTCTTCCTCGCCAGCACCAGCTGATCGGAGCAGGGGTCGCCGTAGCCGGTGTGGTTCGCCGAGCCGACGGGTTCGTCCACATGGCACCCAATCTGGGGTGGCGTGACGTCCCCATCGGCCAAACGGTCCGGGACCGGCTCGGGCTCGATCTGGTCAGGGTGGCCAACGAAGCGGACCTCGGTGCCCTTGGCGCCTTCCGGCGGGGAGCGGCACGTCAGAGCAGACACGTGATCTTCGTCGCCGGGGAGGTGGGTGTTGGGATCGGGGTGATCCAGGAGGGGTCCCCCATGCTGGGCACATCCGGCTACGCCGGCGAGGCCGGTCACACCATGGTCAAACCCGAAGGCAGAGAATGCCGGTGCGGTTCT
>DASUUP010000463.1:0-3890 GCA_036373995.1 Acidimicrobiia bacterium | reverse complement strand
CCGCCGGGCGATGATATGCACGGCCAGGAGTTAACAATTAGCCGCAGCCGATTTAGTTTTCCAGAGGTTCGTCTAGAGACCGCCGAAGTTGGAGACGGGCCAGATGATGACGAAAGCCCGTCCCACCAGGGTCTCGTACTCGATGTTGCCGAAGCGTCGGCTGTCGAAGCTGAACTCGCGGTTATCGCCCATGACGAACACTTCGTCCTCCCCGATCGTGAAGGGGCCCGCCTCCGGCATCACCACATCGTCGTCGAGGTAGGGCTCGGCCAGCGGGACGCCATCGATGTGGACCTGGTTGTCAGAGATGGTGATCGTGTCGCCGGGAAGGCCGATGACCCGCTTGATGAGGTCGTCCCGGCCCCGAGTGCGGATGCCGACCGCTTCGAGCACCGATCGGATCACCGCTTCGGGCACCGACTCTTCGCTCTCGGGCTCCGCAGGGTCGCGAAACACGACTATGTCACCGCGCTGAGGCTCGCCAAGCCTGAAAGCGAGCTTGTTGACCATGACTCGGTCGTTGACGTGAATCGTGTCCAGCATCGATTCCGACGGGATCCAAAACGGCTGAACCAGGAAGGTCTTGATGAGGACGGCAATGACGAGCGCCGTGAGCAGCAGGCCGGGAAGCTCAGCCCAGAACGATCTCTTCTTGCTTCGGGGCCGGACGGGCTCGCCCTCGTCCGGTGGTGTCTCGTCGGACGGGTCTGGCTCGTACCCAGCGAGATGACGGCCGCGTGGTTCGGAACTCAGTCGCGGAGCTCCCTGATACGGGCTGACTTGCCGACCCGATCGCGGAGGTAATAGAGCTTGGAGCGGCGCACGTCGCCCTTACGAACCACCTCGATCTTGGAGATGATGGGTGCGTGGACCGGAAAGACTCTCTCCACGCCCACGCCGAAGCTCAGCTTGCGAACCGTGAACGTGGCCCGCGGGCCACTTCCGTTGCGGGCGAGGACCACACCCTCGAAGACCTGGATGCGCTCGCGACCACCCTCGACGACCCGTACGTGGACTTTGACGCTGTCACCGGCTCTGAACTCCGGGATGTCGTCGCGCACATGCGCGTTTTCTACGGCTTGAAGATCGTTCATGGAGAGCTCCTAGAAAATCCGGGAGAGGTCGATGCGGATCCCGGTGAGCCCAATTGTATCAGCTATCGGATTCCGTGCCATTCGTCAGGAGGTCGGGGCGACGCTTCCTGGTGCGCTCCAACCGCTGCTCTTCACGCCAGTCCTCGATCCTGGCGTGATCGCCGCTCAGCAGAACGTCGGGCACGACCATTCCATCGAATTCGGCGGGGCGCGTATAGACCGGCTCCTCGAGAAGCCCGTCCCGAAACGACTCCTTCTCCGTGGACTCGGGATTACCGACCACTCCGGGCAGGAGCCGGGCTACGCCTTCGATTGCGGCAGCCGCCGCTACCTCTCCTCCGGCCAACACATAGTCGCCGAGGCTGATCTCTTGGTCGATGTACCCGTCGATGACCCTCTGGTCGACTCCCTCGAAACGGCCACACACGAGAGTGAGATGCGTTTCGGTCGCCCACTCGTCCAGCGTGCCCTGGGTCATCCGACGACCCGACGGAGTGAACAGGACCCGATGGCTGTTCTTCAGCGGGTCCAGTGCCGCCGCAAGCGGCTCGATCCTCATCACCATGCCCGGGCCACCGCCGAACGGTGTGTCGTCGAGCTGTCTGTGCTTGCCAATGCCGTGCTCCCGCAGGTCGACCAATTCCACCTCGAGGGCACCGTCCTCGATGGCACGCCCGACGATCGACGTCTGCAGAGGCCCCTCGAAGAAGCCGGGAAACATGGTGATCACGGTGATCTTCACCGGACCGAGAGTAGGGCGGCAGCGACGTAGGCTCCCACCTCGAGGAGGAGTTCATATGTCGACCGATCGAGCCCGCGAGCTCTTGGACCGTTACATCACCGAGGTGTGGGACGCCGGAGACCCTCGAGCCGTAGAACGTTTCGCGTCCGAGTCCTTCCGCCGCCACACCTCGCCAGGGGCGAAACCTCTCGATCGGGATCAGCAGATCGAGAGACTCGAAGGTTTCCGGGCGGCATTCCCAGACATTTCGATAGAGATCGATGATGTCATCGCCGACCGTGACCTCCTCGCTTTTCGCTCGACGATGCGGGGGACGCACGAAGGAGAGTTCCTCGGTATCGCTCCGACCGGTCGTCAGGTGGCCGTCGGCTTGGTCGACATGGTGAGGATCGAGGGCGGGCGTTTCGTCGAACAGTGGGGCGGCCCTGACATGCTCGACCTGCTCGAGCAACTCGGAGCACAGTTCGACGCATAGTCGCGGAGCCGTGTCGACCCACAGCCATGTAAGGGCCGCAAGCCCGCCGGACATTCCATGGATCGTCGCCTTCTGCGCGTCCGACCCGGCGCACGCAGAATGCGTGCACCTCCTCATAGTGGGCCTCATAGAGCCTGCGGAATTCCGATTCCGAGGACATCACCAACCGGGAGTCGACTCTTCTCACTCCGGGGTATGTCCAGGAGTGTTTGCATCCTTACATCCGAGTCGGAGCCACGCTTGGTGGTCCGCGATAGGGGCCGGCTTGGCGCACTAGCTCATTCGCTCAACGATCATGGCCATCCCTTGACCGCCGCCGACGCACATGGTCTCGAGACCAATGCTGCGATCCAGGGTTCGGAGGTCGTTGAGGAGGGTGCCCATGATCCTGGCGCCTGTCATCCCGAACGGGTGCCCGAGAGCGATAGCGCCACCATGTGGGTTCAGCTTCTCCATGTCGATGCCCAACTCGTCGACGCAGGCCAGGACCTGGGCGGCGAAGGCCTCGTTTAGCTCGATCACGTCGATGTCGTCCAGCGTCATCCCGGCCTGATCGAGGACCTTGCGCACCGCGTGGACCGGGCCCATCCCCATGTACTCCGGCTCTAGCCCGGCAACCGATGAGGAGATGATGCGGGCGAGCGGTTGGAGGCCGAGCTCGGCCGCCTTCTCCTCGGCCATGACCAGCACGGCCGCCGAGCCGTCGTTGAGCGGGCATGAGTTGCCCGCGGTGACGGTGCCGTCCGGATCGAACGCCGGCGGAAGCGTGGCCAGCTTCTCCAGCGTCGTGTTGGGGCGGGGGCCGTCGTCGTCGCGGATGGTGCGTCCGTCGGGAAGGTCGATCGGAGTGATCTCCCAGTCGAAGAAACCGTTCTTCTGCGCCTCCACTGCCCGATCCTGGGAGCGCTTGGCGAACTCGTCCTGTCGCGCGCGGGTGATCCCGTATCTCGCGGCGACGTTCTCGGCGGTGTTGCCCATCGGTATGTAGACGCTGTTGATGTAGTCGTCACGCCCGGGATCGGTGAAGCGCGGGTTCAGGTCGTCGGAGTCCATCGCTTTTCCGTAGGTCCGGCTGACCGACTCGGTGCCGGCGGCGATGAAGGCGTCCCCCTCGCCGCGTTCGACGGCGTGATAGGCCATGCGGATCGTCTGCAGCGAGGAGGCGCAGAAACGGTTCACGGTCGTGGCCGGGACGGAGGCAGGCATGCCACCGAGCAGCGAGGCGGGGCGAGCCAGGTTGAACCCCTGCTCGTGATGGGTCAGCCCGCAACCGAGCATCACATCGTCCACCGAGGCCCGATCGACCTCGGGAACCTTCTCCATCAGAGCGTTGATGGCGAACCCTGCCAAGTCGTCCGCCCTGACATCGGTCAACGAGCCCTTGTATGCCCGACCGATGGGTGAACGTGCGGTGGCGACGATGACTGCGGTAGACACGGGAGACCTCGATTCGTCGTATGATCTTGAGCAGGCGCTCAAACTCTAGCCATCGGCCATACTCTCCGGGCCATGAGGAGGAGATCCGTCGCCTGGTGTTTGTTCGCAGTCGTGGCAGCAACTGCTTGCGCCGATGGAACCG
>DASUUP010000462.1:0-2589 GCA_036373995.1 Acidimicrobiia bacterium | reverse complement strand
CGCTTCCAACGCCTCAACACTCAACGTCGAAACCGTTTCACCCCCATCTATGTGGGCGAATCATCATTCTACCGGGGATTCGAGGACTCTCTCAACTGCTGGATGAGGCCTCTCGAACTTCGTTCGAGCGGTAGGGACTCTCCGCTAGGAAACTTCAACGTGTCCGAAGGACAGACAACCCGGGGTTCGTGACAAGGTCATCGTCGCCGGACGGCTCGCTCGATTTCGCGCTGGTGCTCGCGGTCGCGGAGGGTTTGACGCTTGTCGACGGTGGTCTTGCCTCGAGCGAGACCCAGTTCCACCTTGGCCTTTCCATCCTTGAAGTAGACACGTAGAGGCACCAGCGTCAGGCCTTTCTCCGCCAAGCCCCCGGCAAGTCGGTCGATCTCCCGACGATGCAGAAGGAGCTTGCGCATCCGCTCGGGGTCGTGCCCGCCCTCGTGGGCATAGTCATAGGGGCTGATGTGGGCGCCAACCAGATAGGCCTCCCCACCACGGATGTCCGCGTAGGAGTCCTTCAGCTCCATCTTTCCCTCACGCAGCGACTTCACCTCGGAGCCGAGCAGGACCAGACCGGCTTCGTAGGTGTCGAGAACCGTGTAATTGCGGCGGGCGTTGCGGTTGCTGGCCACGACTTTGACCCGCCCGGCTGCCCCGTCCCGAACCTTTCCCCGCCCGGCCTGTTCCGAGCTCATCGAATCGCCGCCTAGAAGCCGGTGGGGATGTCGGGACCGGTGCCGTCGGCGTCCCTGAGGTACTTGCTGAGCCCGAGCATCGACCCGATGATCCCGGCGACCGCGCCGAAGATCAGGAACAAGAGTCCCCAGCGGAAGAAGAACTGCTGGCTGACATCCAGCCTGAACAGGGCGAATGTCTCACCGGCTTGAGCCAGATTGGTCGTGCCCAGCCAGACCGCGAACACAGCAAGGGCGGCGCCGACCAGACCCTCGATCAACCCCTCCAAGAGGAAGGGCACCCGTATGAACCAGTTGGAGGCGCCGACGAGCTTCATGATCGAGACCTCGTCACGACGGGCGTAGATGGCGAGACGGATCGTGTTGGCGATCAGCACCACCGCGGCGACACCGAGCACGATGGCCATACCGAGACCGAGGACGTTCAGCACGTTGGAGAGCGCCTGTAGCTGCTCGATAGACTCGGCGGCCGTGGCCACCTGGCGCACAGATCCGGCTTGCTGCTCCAGTCGGAACCGCACGGAGCTGTGCAGTTCGATGTCCACCAGCTCGATGCGAATCGAGGCGGGGAGGATCGCCGGGTTGATATCGAGCAGCTCTTCCTGCCCGGCAAAGATCTCTTGGTACTCCACCCACGCCTCGGACTTGGTGAGGTAGAAGGCGTCCTGGACCTCCTCCCAGCCACGAACCTCCTGGAGGAGCTGGTCGTGGGTGCCCACGGGGACGCCGGAGTCGCCTTCGTCGTTGAGGAAAGCAATGACATGAACACCCTGCTGCCAGGCGATGGTGTTGATTCGGAGAATCTCGTTCACCACCAACGCACCCAGTGCCAGGCTCAGCGAGATGAAAACGGCGAGAACGGCGCCGACGACGATCAGGATGTTGCGCCGAAGGGAGATCATCGCCTCCTTGAGCAGGAAGATGACGCGGCTCATGCTTCTCGAATGCCTTCGTATCCTCCGGTCTCGTCGTCGCGAACGACTTTGCCGTTCTCCAGTGCGACCACGCGCCGCTTCATGGCGTCGACGATGGCGTGGTCATGGGTTGCCATGACGATGGTGGTCCCTGTTCTGTTGATTCGGTCGAGGAGTTTCATGATGCCGACCGAAGTCTTGGGGTCGAGGTTTCCAGTGGGCTCGTCGCACAGCATGATCGGTGGGCGATTGACGAACGATCGGGCAACCGAGACACGCTGCTGCTCACCACCGGAGAGCTGGCGGGGATACCGGCCGCCTTTGTCGTCGAGACCGACGAGCTCGAGCACCTGGTCGACCTGGGGGCCTATCACCGATTGGGGGCGGCCCAATACCTCGAGAGCAAAGGCCACGTTCTCCCGAACCGTCTTGTTGGGCAGGAGCTTGTAGTCCTGGAACACTGTCCCCACCGAGCGGCGCAGATACGGGATCTTCCAGCGTGGCAGGGTGGTGATGTCCTTTCCGGCCACCCAGATCTTGCCGCGTGTGACCGGCTCATCGCGCAGCATCAGACGAATCAGGGTGGATTTCCCCGAACCGGAAGCGCCCACGAGGAAGACGAACTCGCCCTTTTGGATGTCGAGAGAGACGTCGTTGGCGGCGATGGTGCCGCCCTCGTAGACCTTGGTGACGTTGTCGAGTCTGATCATGGGGACCCAGAGGAAGTCTCGCAGCTAACGGTGGGTTTGCTGCGGAATGGATGACGGTAACGCCGTTTCCTGGTTTAGCCGGAATTGTCACCCGACTCGTACTCCGACCTCCGCCAGCGCAGGTAGGCCTCGACGAACCCCTGGAGGTCTCCATCGAGCACACCCTGGACATTGCCGACCTCGTAGTCGGTGCGCAGGTCCTTCACCATCTGATAAGGCTGAAGCACGTAGCTGCGCACTTGACGTCCCCAGGCCGCCTCGCCTTTCTCT
>DASUUP010000461.1:0-8336 GCA_036373995.1 Acidimicrobiia bacterium | reverse complement strand
AGATCGAGACGGCCGAGATCGCCACCGAGGCCCACTTCGCCAACCCGGGAGGTGGCATCGCGACCAATGCGCACGCGCTGATGAACGACGCTGGAGGCAGCGTGGTCGAGACTCTGTAGCGAGAGGAAGCGGAGATTCCCTCCATCGGCGATGTCGAGGACGACCTCGGGAACCATCAGCATCCGTTTCCCGGCTGCGCTCCTGTAGACGACGAGGACCTTCGCCTCGGCGTGGTTGCCCACAGTGACCGCGATGTGGGGGAAGGATGCTGTGTCCTCGGTCGAGCCCTGGACCTCGACGACCAGCGGTGACTCCACCACCTGGTCGTCGGAGAAGATGATGTTGATGCCGTCATTGGCAAATGCGGTGTGTGCCGCGGCGAGCTTGTTGTGGTCGACGGGCACCCTGGTCTCTTGCTCGGACGAGTCGGCAAGTCTCACCAGCTCGGCGACGTCGGAGTCGGCTTCGAGGATTTGGCCGTCCACGATGAGGACCCGGCCGGATGTTTCGCTCAGCGAGTCGAGAAACGGGCCTGGATCGAGTGTGTCGCCTGGCTCGGACGCCGGCTGCAGCGACGAGAACGGCAGGTCGTACTCGATGTACCGCCAGTCTTCCTCTGCCCCGGTTGGCTCATCCAGACTCTCGAAAACGGCGAATGCCGCGTCCATCTGAGAAGCTCGCCATGCCGGGACCGAGTCCTTGATTCTGTTGAGGCTTTCGCCGTCAAACGCGGTCAAACAGCGCTCCGGTTTGGGGTGATCCGATCGTATTTCACCTACGGCGGTAGTGCGAATTGCCGCCGGGGCAATCGGAGGATCCCCATCCCCTTTCTGTGTCGATTTTCCCGTCCCAGAGACGGGAAAATCGACACAGAAGCGTTATTCGGCCGGGCGGAGGGCGTCGACGGTGACTTCCGAGGCGGCGTTCCAGAGCATCCAGCCCAGCCCGTACTCCTCGGCGGCCAGGATCTGGGCCCGGACCTGTTCGGGGTCATATCCGAAGTCCTGGAGCCAGGGACGGACCACCACCTCCCTGCTCAGGCGCTCCATGCCGTGGGCCAGGGCCTGATCGATCATCTCCCCGGGGTAGTCGTCGGGATCCGGGAAGCCGTACCAGTTGGGGTCGTAGTGGGATGGGTAGAGCATCGGCGAGATCACATCGACGATGCCAGCCACCTCCTCCCAACGCTGGCCGATGCCGCCGTCGTCGGTGGCGGTGGTCAGGTAGCCGAAGATGTCGGCAGCCACGGCGCACCCCATCGGGCGGAGGACATTCACTGCCTCGGTCAGAAACCCAGAAACGGTCGAGACCCGGACCTCGGGGCTGACTCCGCCGTCGAAGGTCGCCGAATCTCGTCGTGCGTCCGGAAAGCGCACGTAGTCGAACTGGATCTCGTCGACACCCATCTGACAGGCCTCCACGGCCAGATCCATGCCGTACCTTCGGGCCTCGGCGTCTGTGGGATCGAGGAAGTACTGGCCGTTGGCTTCGTATGGTGTATCGGTGTCGGAGTCCCAGACCGCGAGTTCGGGAAGCCCGGTGGCGGCTACAGGGTCGTTGAACAAGACGATGCGGCCTATCAGATACAACCCGAGATCGTCTGCGAGGGTCGCCGTTGCGGAGAGATCGAAGGTCTCGGCGGGAACTGCACCCACTTCGTGAGCCGTGGCGTTCTGGGTGTTGTAGAAGACAAACCCGGTCTCGTCTTTGAGGTCGATCATCAAGGCGTTCAACTCGGTGCCCATCGCCATGTCGACGTATCTGTCCAACTCGTCACGGGCCTGTTCGCCACCGATGTGGACCGCTCGGGCGGTGAATGGCTCCATCGATACCATGTTCTCGCCGGTGCCACCGTCCCACTCGAAGGTTGTGGCCAGCCAGGCGGCACGCTCCACCTGCACCGTCCCTTCCTCGGCTCCTCTGATCTGATAATGGCCCTGGGCATCGCTTATCGCCTGCCCCGGCCCCGCGACCACACGGGCTCCCTCGAGACCGTCGCCGTCGTTGTCGACGACTCGACCACGCAACACCTGCGCCTTCAGCACCACTTCGACGTTGTCCTGCGGCACGTCATTGATGGTCATCGTTCGGGGAACGTGACCGGGTGCGCTCACCTCGAGGACCCGATCGGCACGGGTCCAGACCAGGTCGACAGTTCCGTCCGCCCCCGTGGCGCCGGCCTGAGCGCCACCGACATCGATGATCGCTTCGGCAACGGGTGAGCCCAAGTCGTCGAGCACTCTCAGCTCGTAGGGGTGGGAGCGTCCGACCAGGGACCACACGGCCCAGCCGATCCAAACGAGGGTGAACGCTACGAGCAGTCGAAACACACTTCGGCGCGTCACTGTTTGCCCAGGTTACCGGGGCGAATCGGGTTAGCCCATAACAGGTTGCCAGATTCCCCCAGGGTGGTTAGGTTTTCCACAGGGGGTTGATTGGAGGCCACATTGGGGAAGGCCATAAGGGCCAGACAATCGAGGATCGAGCGAGGATCAAGCCCCTCAGACACCATCGGGCTCTACCTCGACGAGGTCTCCGAACATGAGCTGCTCACCGCCGAGGACGAAGTCCACCTCGCCCGAGCCATGGAGCAGGGCAAGAAAGCCCAGGCCATCATCGAGTCGGGCGACTACAAGCGCACGGAGCGAGCCAAGCTGATGCGGGCCATCGCCGCCGGCGAAGAAGCGAAGATGAGCTTCATTCGGTCCAACCTGCGGCTCGTCATCTCGATCGCCAAGCGCTATACGGGTCGCGGTCTCGACCTCCTCGACCTGATCCAGGAAGGCAACCTCGGTCTCATTCGCGCCGTCGAGAAGTTCGACTGGCGCAAAGGTTTCAAATTCTCCACGTACGCCACGTGGTGGATTCGCCAGGCCATCACCAGGGGCCTCGGAAACAACGGCCGCACCATCCGGCTGCCCGTCCACATGGTGGACGTCGTGAGAACAGTCCACGACACCAAGCAGAGCCTGCACGACCAGTTCCACCGCACGCCAACACTCGAGGAGATCTCCGAAGCGTCCGGTCTCGACCAAGAGCGAGTTCTCGCCGCCCTCGAGGCACCGGCAGAGACCGTTTCACTCGATCGGCCCGTAGGCGAGGAAGGTGACGCCTCTCTTCAGGACTTCGTCCACGACGAGGAGGCGACCGACCCCGAGGACCAGGCGGCATCGGCGTGGCGTCGTGATCGTCTCATCCAGGCACTGCAGTACCTGGACCACGAGGAGCAGCAGGTGCTGTGGCTCCGCTTTGGTCTCGACGGGGACGAGCCCTGGACGCTCTCCGACGTCGGAAAGGTGGTCAACGCCACCCGGGAGAGAGTCCGCCAGATCGAGGCCAGGGGTCTGGCCAAGCTACGGCACCCCTCCTGCGAGATCGACCTGAAGGGCCTGGTCTAGGGCTCACTCCTTGCGCACATAGCGCAGGAACAACGACCGATCGCCATAGAGGACGTCGTCCAGTCTCATGTCTATGGGAGGGCGGGCCTCTGCGCCTTGGGCAACCCTGTTCGACACTCCAGCTACCAACATTGGCGCGACCGTCAACGCCATCTCGTCTATCAGGCGCGCCGCAACCAGCTGTCCCATGAGGGTGGCGCCTCCTTCGCACAGGACGACACGGGCCAGACGCATGTAGTGGATGATGTCGTTGGCGCCAGTCGCCTTGAGTCGCACCACATCGGCTACCTCCGCGAGGGCGGCGAAGCGATCGTCCGGCGCGGTCTCGTCGGTCAACACTGTGACCCTGTGATCGGGGTCGCTGAAGACTCGATCTTCGGGATCCAGATCGAGCGATCGGGTCACCACCACCAGATGCGGCGTCTCCTCGAGGCCCGCCTTCCGTCTCGCCTCGCGCCGTCGGGCGTCGAGTGTCGTTGGTCCGTAGTTCTCGGCCCGCAGGGTGCCCGCCCCCACGAGGATGAAGTCGGCGGCCGCCCTGATCGCCCCGAACATTCTCATGTCGTCTTCGTCATTGATCGCCGTCGACCCACCGTCGACGACGGTGGCACCGTCGATGGTCGACACGAAGTTGGCCATCACCCAAGGACCGTCGGGGCGGCCCCTCTGGTAGGCCATCTGGATCTCGAGCGGATCGACTTCGGGCCCGCCGGGTTCTCTTCTGATCACGCCCGGAAGGTAACAGTTGTCCCCGGGCGTCCCGGCGTCGCAATGGGCCGGGAAGCCCCAAACAAGCGGTGATCAGCTGTCGCTCTCCACGATTCCGACGAAGTTGCCGGCCGGATCCTGGAACATGGCGAACGTCACCATTTCCGGGATCTCGGTGCGCGGCACCACGGTCTTGCCACCGGCCGCCTCGATCTCTTCGAGCTTGGAGTCGATGTCTTCGACCCCGACGTAGATGCATTGATACGACGGCATCTCCTCGCTGCCCTGGCCCACGGCGCCGTTGACGCCCATGTCGTCGCCCTCGGTCATGTGATAGCCGCCGAACCCCTCAGCCGTGGTGAACTTCCAGTCGAAGATCTTGGCGTAGAACTCCTTCTGGGCGTCGCCATCGGCACCCATCAACTCCCAATGAACTATTGGGTTCGCCATGCTTCCTCCTTCGTGATGACGGGTCGCTCGCCCGTCTCGATCGATTGACGAACGGCATCCGTCTTTCTCGACAGGAGACCTATCTTGTCAGCAATGAGGCACCTGATGACGTTCGTGTCGGTCGTCGTCGTCCTTGCATCTTGTTCGCCCGCCGGGGAATCCACCGCGACCTCCATCCCGACCACGTCGGCAGACTCGACCACCACGAGCACTCCGAGCACTACGACCGTGCCTTCGACGACCACCACCGAGCCCCCTCCCTTCTCCGTGTCATCACCGGCTTTCGGCCAAGATGAGGCCATCCCCGCCGAGTACACGTGCGACGGAGCAGACGTGTCTCCCGAGTTGAACATCGTCGGTCTCCCGGAAGCGACACGAGCAATCGCCGTCATCGTCGAGGACCCGGATGCGCCACTCGGCGTCTGGTACCACTGGGTGGAGTTCGACATTGCCGCCGACGCGGGCTCATACACGATCGAACGCGCAACCGGCGAGATCGGCGTTGCCGGCGTCAACAGCTGGCATCTGGAGGGGTACATGGGTCCCTGCCCGCCGGAGGGAGAAGAGCATCGCTACATATTCCGGGTCCACGCCCTTCGCTCGACGTTGGGTCTGCCGCCGGGGGTTGATGCCGGGGAAGTCGTCGGTGCCATGGAGGGACATGTCATCGACAGCGTCGAACTGACGGGCTTGTACAGCCGCTAGGCCCGAAACCGCTCCCTCACCATGGCGAGATCGCCCTGCCATGCGTTGTTGAGGTGAATCGGGACAAACCCCATCTGAACGTTGATGTTGAGCATCGGCGCGTTCGACCCGGCGTTGAAGGTGTCGACCCTGGTCACCTCCGGAAACTCGTCGACGATCCGGCAGATCAGGTCTGCCTTCAACCAACGTCCCAAACCCCTGTTGCGATGATCGGGGTGCACGCCGGTATCCCACTGCCAGGCGAGGTCAGGCTGTAGGTCTTGTGTCTTGATCTGGGTGTAACCGGCGAAGGCGTCCGAAGGCTTGTGAACCGCTATCAGGTTGTGGAGTTGACATCTCGATTCCAGGACGCTCTTTTCGAGATCTCGCCACATCCTCGGCGTGAGCACCTCGTCCTCGACGTCGAACTCCTCGCGCGGCGCGGTGTTCATGATGTAAGCGAGATCACAGAAGTCCTCGACGAGATAGTCGGGAAGGGGGGAGGGGTGATAACGCAACTCGTACTCGCCTGCTCGCTCCTGGGACCTAGTGATCCAGTGGCTCATCAGATCCATGTCGAGGTCAGCGATCGACAGTCTGCTCCGCTTCTCTCCGTAGACGGGCTTGAGCCCGAGCGCAGCCATGAGATCCTCAGCTGGGTGGTCTTTCTTGACCCACGTGTCGAAACGAGTCCGGCCCGACTCCTCGAGGTGATCGAACATCGGCGTGGCGATCTTTCGGGCGAATCCACGGCCACGATGATCGGGGTGTACGTGGACCCTCCCGAAACCGTTCTCGAGGTTCTGCTCCATGTCCAAGGCTGTCACGGCCACGGCCACGATCTCGCCATTTGCCCGCATCGCCCATCGGCGAACCGGATAGTGAGGCAGCACGTTTCGCCAATCCGCAATGCGAACTTCGTATGGGGTCGGCGGGTCGCCCGGAAGGTCCTCGGCCTCGACCACGACGTAGTATTCGGCCAGCTCCTGCAACAGCGACTCTGGCGCGGTTTCGGTGTTGATTTGAGAGATCTCGACTGCCATTGCGGCGAGCGTATGACCCGGGCAGTCGGAGATGCCCGGTAATTAACCGGAGACGGCTGTGGTCCCCTGGTTGTTGATCGGGATCTCCTCCAGGCCCCCGTTGACACCCCAATAGGCGACGACCGCGATGGTGATCACCACGAGTGCGATCAGCACGCGACTAGTCCGGACGGCAGCCTGGCTTCGATACGTCAACTGTCCTCCCTGGAAGCGACGACGACAGCGTAACTCTCCGAGCCTGATCCACCACCCCTTTGGCAGTCGTTGAGGCTGGCGATCAGCGAACCGAGGCCGCTCGCCTTCGCTCAGCTAAGTCTGCAACCCTGGATGTGAGTGAGGTCCCCTCAACCACGGAACCCGCGTGCACCTCGTTGCGGAAAACGCAACGCCGTGCACTCCGACCACCCATTTTCATCCATCTACGGAGTCGCCGCCA
The DNA here is from genome assembly GCA_036373995.1 of Acidimicrobiia bacterium. Lineage (GTDB taxonomy): Bacteria > Actinomycetota > Acidimicrobiia > Spongiisociales > ZC4RG35 > JANQRA01. The sequence goes on along the minus strand of DASUUP010000461.1, from coordinate 1,617 downwards.
GGCGTCATCTGTTGCTGGGTTCGCGGGGTTGAGGCGAATCAGTCTTCGACGACCGAGTCGACCGCCTCGGAGACGGGGTCCGCGTCCTCGGTGTCTGCGGGGTCGGGCTTGACCAGGCCACGCTCCTTGAGCTTGGGGATCACCTGATCGGCGATCTCCTCCGCCGTCTCGACGCCCAGTTTCGGCCCGACTTTGGCCATGAACTTGGTTCGCGCCTCTGACTCGGTGAGCCCTGCGTACTCGTCCTTCTTCCGTGCAAGAAACCGTCCCGCCACGTAGATCAGACCGACGAATACGGCCAGCCTGACCAGTGTCCGGAAGACGTGGCGCTCTTCGGCGATCTCGACTTCTTCTGCCATCAGTACACCTCCGTGAACTGGCGAGTGTACTTGCTGGTCAGAAAGGCTTTTCGCGCTCTGGCGCAGGGGCCTTCACTCAGCGTGAGGAATCGCCTAGGTTCGTTCAGATGCGGCGGATCGTTGGCGTCCTGATCGCAATCGCCCTGGGTATCGGCGTCTTCGTCCTTTGGCCCCGGTCCACCGACGACGCACCACCGAACACCGAGGCGTCGGGAACATCCACCACGACAACCACGACCGAAGCCACCACCACATCGACGACCGACGGCACCACAACCACGACCGAGGGTTCTCATGTCGTGGAGACCGTCGAGGAGGCCGAAGGGATCCTGCGTGAGCTCTGGTTCGGCTGGTTCGAAGGAATCTACAACCAGGACGAGGAGCGGATAAGGGAGGTGGTGATCCTCGAAGAAACGGTCGAGACAGCAGCCCAAAACTTTGGCCAAATGGAATTCGCGAGGGCACCGGCCTTGGACCTAATCGATATCAGCGGTGCAGAACTACTGATGACAACAGATGAGTGCATTGCAGTGTGGGCCGAACTGGATGTCAGTGAGTTCAGGTCCAGTGCCCAAGGATCAAGTGGTGTCTACGTGCTCAGGTGGAATGAAGATCACTGGGAACTGCTGAGTGTATGGACGAGTCGTAATGACATTTGGGAGGCGGATTGCGAATCCCTGCTTTGATCTTCCTGCTAGCTGCACTCTCGATTCCCATGGCCGCCCATGCTGAGGAGTTCCAGTCATGTTGGGTTGCCGAAGTGCGCAATCCAGACACGGGATTTCTGGATCAAGTCACCCGCTGTCGCATCGCCGGTGGCGACACCGTCGATTACGCCTCAGACACCGACGTGCCGTCGGTCCTCTACCCCAACCTCGGCACCGACATCACCGGGCAGTGCTGGTACCTCACCTCGGCGGCGACGGCGTACCTCATCCTCAATCGATACGCCGACGGAAGTGCTGACGTGGGTCTCGATACCGACCCGAGTGCTCCCGGCGGCATCATCGCCATCGGGCCCACACTCCCCCGCTGCACCTCGGAGCCGACACCGATCGACGACCCGTCGGCCGACGCATGGGATTACGTGATGTCCTATATCCACGACCCGCCGGAGCCCGACCTCAACCCGGAGCCAGGTCAGGGGATAACCGGCCTCGACACTTTCGTTGGCGTGGCTGTTCCCGACGACCACTCGGCGTCGTTGTCAAGCGGTGTCAGCACTCTCGAAGTGGAGATCGAGGTCGATGCCGTGATC
>DASUUP010000460.1:0-13836 GCA_036373995.1 Acidimicrobiia bacterium | reverse complement strand
CAGGTACCTGCGGCGGCGAATGGGCGGCGCCATGCGGCAGGCAGGTGTCATCGCCGCCGCCGCCCGGGTGGGTCTGGCAGAGCGGGCCCGCCTCGTGGAGGATCACCAGCTCGCCCAGAAGCTGGCCGTCGGGTTCGCTGAGCGGTATCCGGGCTCGATCGAGCCGACCGATGTCGATACCAATCTGGTCCTGGTCCGTTTCGACGCGCTGGGTATGGCATGGCCCGACGTAGCCGACCGTCTCGACAAGGCGAGCATCAAGGTCAACTCTCCTCTGAAGGGCCGCTGGCGCCTGGTCACCCACCGCGATGTCGACGCAGGCGACGTGGACCGGCTGTTCGACGTACTTGCGTAACCCGAGGCGGGGACGCCGGGTCGTAAGCCAAGATGAGTATCGCCGTTCTCTTCCCCGGGCAGGGGAGTCAGCACGTGGGCATGGGAGCCGGGCTGTTCGATGCCCATGCCGACCTGTTGGGAGACCTCTCCGACGATGTGCTGGGCTGGTCGCTGCGTGATGTTTGTCTGGAAGGTCCCGAGGAGGCACTGACCCGCACCGAACATGCACAGCCCGCCCTGTTCGCGATCTCGTACGCTCTGTGGGTTTCATTCCGCGAGCGCTTCGACGGTGAGGTGGCGGGAGGAGCCGGGCATTCGCTCGGCGAGTACACCGCCCTCTGCGCCGCCGAGGCCGTCGGTTACGAGGATGCGCTTCGGGCGGTGAGCAAGCGGGGAGAGGCGATGGCGCGTGCCGCTGACGCAGAGCCGTCGGGGATGGCGGCTCTCATAGGAGCAGAGTCGGGGCTGGCCGAGGAGATCGCCTCCAGGCGGCGTGCCGACGGCGGTCGCCTCGAAGTAGCCAATCTCAACGCACCCGGTCATTTGGTGGTGGCGGGCTCGCAGGAGGACATCGCGTGGGTTGTCGACAATGCTCGCGAGCTCGGAGTGCGACGAGCCGTCCCGCTCAAGGTCGCCGGCGGGTTCCATTCCGGCTTCATGGCCCCCGCCGCCGACGAGGTCGGTGACGCCTTGAGCGGTGTCGAGTTCTCGGATCCGGCCTTCCCGGTTTGGTCCAACACGACCGCCCGGCCCCACGAGACCGCCGAAATCGCGTCCACACTGCGCTCACAAGTCGTCTCCACGGTGCGTTTCGCCGAGAGCCTGGACGACATGGCGTCAGAGGGGATGGACACCTTCCTCCATATCGGGCCGGGAGACGTCACCGCCGGCATGGCCAGGCGAACCGTCGAGATGGCCACGGTCCATGTCGTCTCCGAGATCTCCGACATCCCCGGCGTGGTCGACTCGCTCGTTACCATGAAATGACTCAGGAGCTCTCATGAAGACGTCACAGATCACCGGATGGGGCAAGTGCATGCCCCCAAACGTTCTCTCCAACCACGATCTCGAGCAGATCATCGAGACCTCCGACGAATGGATCAGCACCCGAACCGGGATCAAGGAGCGTCGCATAGCCCATGTCGACACATCCGACATGGCGGCGGTTGCCGGGCAGCGTGCGCTGGCCGCCGCCGGCAAGAAGCCTGAAGATGTCGATCTGTTGCTGGTGGCCACCTGCACACCGGACTCGTTGATCCCGTCCACCGCTTCGATCGTCCAGAAGAAGATCGGCGCCACCAACTGCGCTGCCATGGATCTGAACGCCGCATGCTCCGGTTTCGTGTATGGGCTCGTGGTGGGCACCAACATGATCCGGGGCGGAACCAACCAGACCGTGCTGCTCATCGGAGCCGAGAAGCTCCACTACGTGATGGACTTCACCGATCGCACGACGTGTGTCCTGTTCGGTGACGGGGCAGGGGCGGTCGTCCTCGAGCCCAGCGACGGCGAACACGGAATCCTTGCCACCGACCTCGGACTCGACGGATCCGTGTATCACATCCTGGAAACGCCGGTGGATGGGACGATGGGCGACCGGCTCATGCCCGACCCGTCGAAGAGTGGCGTGTCCATGGAAGGTCAGGAGGTTTTTCGTCGCGCCGTGACCAAGATGGGGGAGTCGTCGCTCATCTCCTTGGAGAAGGCGGGTCTCGAGCTCGATGACATCGATCTCCTCATCCCGCACCAGGCCAATGTCCGCATCATCGACGCGACGGCGAGACGGTTGGGTCTTCCCGAGTCGAAGGTGTACGTCAACATCCACTCCTACGGCAACACGTCCTCGGCCACCATTCCCGTTGCCCTCACCGAGGCCCTGGAGGAGGGTCGCATTCAGCCCGGTGCCAACGTTTTGTTCGCCGCATTCGGCGGCGGGCTCAGTTGGGGATCGGCCGTCATCCGGTGGGGTGACCGCGTCGAGCCGCTGGGTGAGTCCGATGCCAGCCTCCCCGAGCCCGACCGCGACACCATGGAGCTACTCCAGCCCAACTTCGACTTCTTCGGCTTGCCGGAGAAGCTGAGGTGACCGAAGGCCCAGAGCGAACCGCACTCGTAACGGGCGGGTCACGCGGCATAGGCCGCGCCATGGCTCTGATCCTGGCCCGGCAAGGCAACCGGGTGGCGGTCAACTACGCATCCAACGAGTCGGCTGCGGCCGAAGTCGTGTCCATGATCGAAGACGCCGGCGGCGATGCGATGGCCGTGCAAGCCGATGTCGGGGACGAGACCGCCGTAACCGAGATGTTTGCAGTGGTTGACGAGAGATTCGGACCGCCGCTCATCCTCGTCAACAACGCGGGGAGGACGCGGGACGAGCTGTTGCTGCGGATGAAGACAGAGGATTTCGACGATGTCATCGCCACCAACTTGCGGTCTGTGTTCCTGTGCACCAAGTCGGCGATGCGGGGGATGCTCAAGGCCAAGTGGGGACGGATCATCTCGATCGCCTCGGTGGCCGGTTTGGTTGGAAACCCGGGCCAGGCCAACTACGCCGCCTCCAAAGCAGGGATCATCGGGTTCTCCAAGTCGATCGCGAAAGAGGTCGGCTCCCGGGGCATCACCGCCAACGTCGTGGCTCCCGGGTTCATCGCCACGGATATGACCCACGGTCTCGGAGACGACATCAAGACGGCTGCCGTCGAATCGGTCAGCCTTCGTCGATTCGGTCAGCCGGAGGAGGTGGCCGAAGTAGTCGCCTTTCTGGCGTCTGATGCCGCTTCGTACATAACGGGCCAGGTTATCTCGGTCGACGGCGGCCTATCGCTGTAAGTTCTCGCCAAGCAAATGAGAAGGAGAGAAAATGGACAGGAGTGAAGTATCAGAGCGTCTGACCGGTGTTCTGGTTTCCGAGCTCGGGCTCGACGAGTCCAAGATCAATGACGACGCCCACTTCGAGGAAGACCTCGACGTCGACAGTCTCGGAGTCGTGGAGCTGCTGATGGCCCTCGAGGATGAGTTCGACGTGAAGATCCCCGACGAGGAAGCCGAGTCCATTGTGACCGTCGGCCAGGCAGTCGACCTGGTCCACCAGAAGCTGAACTGAACCTATTGAGCGAACCCCGGGTTCCCAGCGTCGCTGGGCGACGCTCAGAACCCGGGGTTGGCGGTTAGCGACGCTCCCGCCACTCGGCGAGGCTGCGAAAGACGAGCACCAGCAACAGGGCTACGCCGATGGTCACGGCCACGAACGACACGACTGCGAAGAGGGCCGCCCAGCCGTTGCACGAGCTGATCACACCGTCGGCGTCGGGTTGACGACAGCTGAGGTCGGTCACCACCCACCCCAGCGCGGCGGCAATCAGACCCAGTACCAGCGACGGGATCGCGATCCATGGGTTGGGGAGACGCCGTTTCACTTCCGTCTGCCTCTGTCGTCGATCTCGGCGGCGTCGAGGACCTCCTTCGGCGTCAGCTCCGGTGGAATCGGGTACGCCGTCCCCACCTCTCTAGGGGGGTGATAGGAAGCCTTGACGCTCTTGTGCCAGGAGAGCACCGCCACCGCGGCTGCCATGACGACCGATGCGGTGCCGGCCCACCAGCCCATCCATGGGGCGAGAGCGATCGCCAGTGCGGGCCAGATCATCCTGATCGCGAGCAGCCCTCCGGGAAGAACCCGGCTGTAGAGCCATGCGACGTTGGGGGCAGCGATGCCCACCACCAACAGCGCCCAGGGAGCGGCCGCATTGCCAAGGAAGCCAAGAACAGCCGGCGTCGCCAGCAGGATCAGCGGAGGGGTGATCGCCCGTGGCGGAGGACCCGAGGCGGAGGGCAGCCGGCGTATCGACCTGGTCACAACCGGAGAGAGAAGTGCCATGGACGAGAGAGCGGTCAGTCCGACCGCCACGCCCCAGAACAGGTCGATGGGCCGGATGATTGCCAGCGCGACCATTGAGGCGATGGCGATCAGTCCGAGACGGTGGGCCCATCGTCCGCCCACAGCGATCATCCCGACCATCGCCACCGTCGACATCGCGAGGAGGCCGAGCCCGACGAGCAGGGCCGGCGCTGTCTCCAGGGGTGACGTATCGACCAGGATGGCGAGAGTCCAGGCGAGCGCAGCCAACTGGATCGAGGCGACGGCGAACGCGGTTCTCACAGCGAGAAAGTCTGCCAGCGCGGCGCGGGCAAGGCGAAAGAAGGTTTGCGGTGCTACGCCGGCGAAGGCCCGTCGTCGTCGGCAGGCGCGGTCACGACCCTGAGATCGGACCGCTCCCCGAATCGGGGGCTGTCACCCGGCAGCCACGAAGTCTCCTCACGCCACGAGGCGCCGGGTCGCAGCGAGATGACGGCGCCGCTCTGCGGTGGCTCATCGTGAAGCGACGAGAGGGCCTCACCGGTGAGATGGAGTCTGGCGGCCTGAATCACGTCCTGATGGGAGACGACGATGACGTCGCCATGGGGGTGCTCCTGATCGAGCGATCTGGCCACGGCCGCTGCACGTTCGGCGACGTCGGCTAGCTGTTCGTCGACGAAATCGAGCCGGTCGGGATGCTCGAGGTACGCCTCCAATTCGCCGGGGAATCTCTGGCTGATCGAGTTCCAGGGATGCCCTTTCCACCGCTCCATCAGAGTCCAGTCCGTGAGGTCCGGGTGGATCTTGACCGGCACGGTGCTGCGGGAGGCGATCTCCTCGGCGGTGCGGAGGGCCGTTTGCCGGGGGGAGGACCAGATCGCGACGATGGGCCGCGGTCCCAGATATCGACCGACGCGCCGGGCTTGTTCCAAACCGTGTGGAGACAGGTCGAACCCCGGCATCGAGCCACAGACCAGGTGGTCGGGATTGTCTGCTTCGGCGTGTCGAACGAGGTGCACCAATGCGGCCATACCGGCGTAGTTTGGCCCGACCGCAGGGCTACGCCCGGTAACTCCGTTCCCTGGTGCCTAGTCTTCGGAACGGTGGGCAGGAACCGCTGGAATCTCGCGTTGCGATTTCTTCTCGAGGTTGTGGTGCTGGCTGCAATCGGCATCGTTGCCTGGACGAGTCTGGAGGGCGCCGCCCGTTGGGTAGGTGTGATCGGCGGGCCCCTCGCTCTCATGATCATGTGGGGTACGTTCAACGTCCCCGGCGACCCGTCGCGCGGGGGCGGAGCCCCGATGCCCGTGTCGGGCCGGGCCCGGCTCCTCATCGAATTCGCGTACTTCTCGATCGGAGCCGCAGCATTGGCCATCAGCGGGGTATCTGTCTGGGTGACCGCCGCATTCGTCGGAGCGGTCGTCGTCCACTACGTCCTCTCCCTGGATCGGGTGGGTTGGCTGTTGACCAGATGACCACCGTTCTGTGCAGATCTTGGGCAACTGAGCTGCCGCTAACCCGCACAGAACGGTATGCATCCATCAGCCGGTAACTTGGGAGGACAGTGTGGACCGAGCCGATCCTCCATGTCGACATGGACAGCTTCTTCGTGGAGGTGGAGCGTCTCGAGGACCCAACCCTGAGAGACAAGCCGGTGGCGGTAGGGGGAGCCGGTCCTCGCGGCGTCATCGCCTCAGCGTCCTACGAGGCACGCGAACACGGGGTCCGCTCGGCCCAGCCCACGGCAACTGCACTCCGGCTCTGTCCCGAGTTGATCGTGATTCCCGCGGCTCACGGGCGATACGGTGAGATGTCTGCGAGGGTGTTCTCGATATTCAGAGCGGTCACGCCGTTGGTCGAGGGTTTGAGCCTCGACGAGGCTTTTCTGGACGTGGGGGGTCTGCGACTCCATTACGACTCTCCGGTAGAGGTGGCCGACATGATCAGAGCGACCCTCCGGAGGGAACTTGGCCTGCCCGCATCCGTCGGAGTGGCCGCGGTCAAGTTCGTGGCCAAGCTGGCGTCAGAGGCGGCGAAGCCGGACGGTGTGCGTCACATACGATCGGATGAACAGACGGCGTTTCTCAACGCTCTCCCCGCGTCGGCGATGTGGGGCGTGGGCCCGGCGACTCGGGCCGCTCTTGCCCGTCTCGGCGTGGAGACTGTGGGAGACATCGCCGCCTTGCCCGAGCCGACTCTGGTGAAGGCAGTGGGGCCATCGGCCGGGCGACATCTTCACGATCTGGCCAACGGGATCGACCCGCGCCAGGTGGTCCCGGACAGTCATGCCAAGTCGATCTCCGTCGAGGAGACCTACGAACGCGACCTGGAGTCGAACGAGGTCATCGAGACGGCACTGCTGTCGTTGGCCCAGCGGCTCTCGTCGAGGCTGCGACGAGCCGGGCTGCGTGGCAGGACTATCACCCTCAAGCTCCGCTACTCGGACTTCACGACGATCTCACGATCCCATACCGAGCCTGCCGGACTCGACGGTGCCCGGGCCTTGTTCTCCATCGCCATAGGTCTCGCTGCCGACCGGGATCGGCCCGACCCCGTCCGACTCCTGGGTCTCGGGGCCGGCTCGCTGGAGCCTGTCGACACTCCGGCACAGCTCGGCCTCGATTCCGATATCCACTGGGACAAGGTGGAGGATGTGGTTGCAGACATACGCAAGAAGTTTGGCGATGCCTCGGTGCAGCCGGCCCGTTTGCTCACCGAAGACAAATCCTCGATAACCGACGAAGATCCCTGATATCTGTCTCCGTAACGGGTGTATTGTTTCCATAGGGCACTCATCCTGGGTGTTGTGACGGAATGCCATTGGACGACAAAGAGCAACGGATCCTCGCCGAGATCGAGCGGCAGTTCTACGAGGAAGATCCAGAGCTGGCACGCGCCGTCCGGAAGATCGAGCGGCCGTCTCGAATAGGTGCGAGGCTCTCGCTGGTGGGCGTCATCGCGGGTCTTGCGATCATCATCGCCTATATCGGCATCCTTTGGGTGGCAGTCGTCGGTTTCGTCCTACTCGTGGCGTCGGCGACGTCACTGGTCAATGCGCTGCGGCTTCGAGGATGGCGCTCGGACGGCTCCGAGAGCGACGATTCGCTAGCCGAATAGACCCCCCTTTTCCAATCTGCGACGACTCGCAGAAGTCGCTAGTGTTCCCGCCCCGTCGACCGTCGCCTTGGGCAAGTGACGTCCGGGAGGAGGTACAGCGGACCATGCCCCGGGTCCGTCAGCGAGGTTTTTTGGGAAGGACAGAGTGGAGCAAGCATTCACCGCCGAGCAGGCATGCCGGCTGAGCAACTGCACGCACCATCAGTTGCGGTACTGGGACAAGGTGGGGCTCGTCAAACCCTCGGTCCAGCCGACCGGCGGCCGCCCCGGCGTGAGGCGTCTCTACTCGTTCCGCGACCTGGTGGCCCTCAAGGTCGTTCGGAGTCTCCTCGACAACGGCATGTCTCTTCAGCGCGTCCGCCGCGCCTGGGACTACCTGCGCCGTGAAGGTGACATGGACCAGCATCTCTCCGAGGTGAAGCTGGTCACCGATGGTCAGAGCATCTTTCGGGTCAGCAGCGATGAGGGTGAGCTGATGGATGCACTTCGTGAGGGTCAGCTCGCCTTCTTCGTGGCAATAGACGAGATCGTCCATGAGGTCGAAGAGGACGTCACCAGGTTCGAGTTGGATCGGGAGACGTTCCTGACGATGCTGCGGCGCGTCGAGGACGACATCGAGGAAGAGCGCCAGGCGGCGAGCTCGTAGCCCGAGTCTTCAGCCCCGCTTGACGAGAGACCGGACGCTCACCGCGGCCCGTGCCTTGGCCGATGTGTCGTAGTGGCTGTCGAGCCACAACTCGGCCCCGAAGAAGTCCGACTCGCGAGCTTGCCCTCTCCTTCCACCGTAGACCGCAGCCGCATAGCTGACCGCCAGAGGGAGCAGTGCCGGATCGATGGTGCGGGCTGCCTCTATCGGAGTCAGCGACGGTGAGACAGGCTCCCCGAGATCGGCAAGTCGATCCACGATCTCGTCCCATGCCGCGGTGACGTCACCTTCTCGGATTCGGTGGAGACGTCGTCGGCGACGAGCCCGTTTCATCAATGGGATGGCCGCGGTCAGTGGGATCAGAGCTAGCACGCCGAACAACCACCACCGAGGGCCGCCGCCGGCCAGGGGGACCGGCGCGTCGTCGATGAAGGCCGGGACGTCGCCGACCCCATCGGGGAAGGAGGGTTGGGTGACCGACCCGGGGGCGTCGTCAGTGAGCAGATGCTCCTCGGGGTCGAATCCGGCCGTGATGCTCTCCGGCTGTTCGGTGTAGCCGGTTGCTTCTCGACGGGGCGTCGGGTCGAACTGGACCCATCCGTAAGGCTCCATCCACAGCTCCAACCAGGCGTGAGCGTTGCGCTCGCGGACCACGACGATCTGCTCCCCGTCGACTTCGGTGATCTCACCGGGGGTGAAGCCCCACACGACTCGGCTGGGGATTCCGATCGTCCGGGCCATGACTGCCATCGCCGCGGCGAACTGTTCGCAGTAGCCACGGCGATAGTTCCGGGAGGTGCTGTCGTTGAGCCAGTCGTCGAGACGCAGAGAGTCGTGCCCGGTGGAGACGTCGGTGCTGTACTGGAAGCTGCCGGTCCGACGGAACCAATCCTCGAGGATGAAGGCTCGTTCCATGTTGGAGGACGCCAGCGCTGTCAACGATCGCGCTCGGCTCTCGATCCCGGAGGGGAGACTTCCGGGGAGAGTGGTGTAGAACTCGAGGTCGGGTGGTTGCACTGCCGGGTCGGCAGGGCCGGGGACATGAGGGAAGTCACCGCTGGCGGCCATGGCGGCGAACATTGGCGTCAGTTGGCCGTCGTCGCCGGTGGCAAGCACGCCCAGGTCGACGTCACCCGCCGGATACACCGTGCGCACCTGATAGCTGTCGTCTCTGCGTAACTCCGGTGTGGCCACGATCGCCGAGTCGGGGAGCGTGTTGAAATGGATCGGTGGCCTCCCGTTGCCCTCCGAGGGCGGGTCGAGGATGTCGACCGGGACACCGGCCGTGGGGGCCACCGAAGAGACCAGGTCTTCGATGCGGATGTTGGCGAGGAAGTCGTACGTCGTTCCCTGATACGTGTCGTACTCGTTGGCGAGAGGCTGACCGGGTTGGAAACGATCATAGGAGCGGTTAGACCGGTCCCAGGCCTCGTTGTCGAACGTGTCGAGCGTCTCCATCCTCCAATAGACCTGGTTGGCCGGCGGTGCCCCGGACCCGAGGTTGGCGACGAAGACGGGCTCGTCGCTCAGGTTGAGGACGCGCTGGCGCAGGTCGACCAGGCCGTCGAAACTCGAGCCGCCAGGGCCGTCGCCATAGCCGGCACCACCGCTTCGCCAGGGTGCGTTCCCGTACTCGTTGATCCAGGTGGAGGCGTTGCTGGCGAGAGCAACGGCTCCGACGGTCAGGAAGATGGCGGTGATTGCGGCGAGGTTGAGCGATCGTCTCGGCATCGCTCGACCGCTCTCGTCGCGGGCCCGTCCTGTCTCGCCACGACGCTCGAGAGCCATCGAGACAGCTGCCAAACCCAAGACCACCCCCGATATCCCCATCCATCCGAGGCCGGCCTGCTCCCGATCGAAGACGGCGAACTGGAAGTACATGATGAGTGGTGGGAGGAAGAGTGCTGCGTAGGGGCCGTCGGTGCTGCCCCAGGTGAACAAGGCTCCTATGACCCACATCACCGCGGCGAGGATGGCGAGCAGACCGGGGTTGGCGGGCACTGGCGGAACCCCTGATCGGATGATCCGGAAAGCCTCCGCCACCTCCTCGCCCATCACGCCCAACGAGGCCCCGGTCGGGAGGACCCCGAATGCGAGAGTCTCCGGAGTCATGATCCGGAAGGCCAACAGGAGCCCACCCACGCTGAAGATGACGAGCTTGAGGGCCCTGCGGTTCGTGACCTGGCCGAGGAGCCACCATGCGATCGCCCCGAGGAAGGTAGCGGCGACGAGTATCAGGTTCCACTGCGGCTGGTCCCGTCCCACGGCCAGCAGCCTGCCCAGCCGGCCGATCATGATGATGAAAGCGATGAAGGCCGCTAGCTGGCCGATGCGGCGTCCCATGCCTCTCCTATCGAAGTCAGCCATGCGGGGGCCCAGTCCTCGCCTGGGGCAACAGTGACGGTGGTGACACCGAGGCGGTGGAATCCCGCCAGTGTCTGCGGCGTCGTGCTGGAGGCGCCGAGCAGGACCGTCGTCGGATAGTCCCTGGACAGGAGCTGCTGCACCGAGACCAGGGACCGGTCGGCGGACCCGGTGACCATCACCAATGCGCCGCCGCCGCCTCTCTGCCTTATACGGGAGGCAACAGCCTCCATGTCCATGTCGGTGGTGGTTTCGACCAGTGCCAGCTTCTCCATCGCCGCCCCGTAGCGGGTGGCATCCATGGCGTTGGAGTCACCCGCCCACAGATCCGTGTCGAATCCCGACTCGACCAGATGGGTCACCACGCTGGCAGCGCCCGAGACTGCGGTCTCGAATGCGTCGGCCGACTCGTAGACCGAGCTCCGCACGTCCAACAGGACCAGGGCGCGCGACTGCCACGGCGTTTCCAACTGACGGATCATCAGCCGATCTGTCTTCGCCGATGACGGCCAGTGGATGCGGCGCAGGTCATCGCCCCGCTGGTATTCACGCAGGGTGTAGAAGTCCTCGCCGCCACGCTGGGCGTGCTCGGGTCTGGAGGCCGCCATCGACGGGTCCTGGCCGCGCACGATTGGGAACCCGGTCAGCTTCTCGACGGTCGGATACACGACGAGGTTGTCGACGGGGCCCTCCGGCGCCGGGAGCTCGGCCAAGCCCAGCGGGTCGGCTGAGACGGCCCGACTCGGGCCCACCCGGTAGATGCCGCGTGGTCGGCACATCACCCGATAGGTGGCGGAGACGACTTCACCGGCGCCCACGCCGGCCAGCTCGAAGTTGGCCACACCGAGATCCTCCACCTCGTCTGTGATGGTGAGGTTGCGCACCGGGCGGTGTCCCGGGTTGCGCAAGCTCAAGGTCACCTGGACGGTGTCGCCGTTGTGGACGGCGGTCGACCCGAGACGTCTCCCGATGCGGAGGCCCGGGGCATGAAGGCCGACGTAGACCAGGGCCACCACTTGGCCCAGGGCGAGAAAGGCCCCGGCGAGCAACAGCTCTTCGTCGCCGAGGAGCCACCAGAGGACGATCAGGGCCAGGCCTGCGCCGAGAAGTGCCCAACCCCGAGTGGTGGGCATCAGGTCGCTATCCGCGAGGTGGTGCCCGGCACCTGTATGCGGGCCATCACATCCTGGATCACCGACGTGATGGTCTCGCCGCGCATCTGTGCCTCGGGGCGAAGACCGAGACGATGCTCCAGAACAGGTCCGGCGAGTACCTTGATGTCATCGGGCATCACGTAGTCGCGACCGTTGGCCGCGGCACGGCTACGGGCGATTCGCTGAAGGAACAACGCCGACCGCGGCGAGGCGCCGAGCATGACATCGGGGTGCAACCGGGTGCCCTCGACGAGATCGACTATGTAGTTCTTCACGGACTGAGAGACTGCGACCTGTCTGGCGATATCGACCATCTCGGCCACTTCCAAAAGCGACGCCACCGGGTCGAGATCGAGAAACGTCGAGCGGACACCGTGGGTGTCGAGGATCTCCAACTCCTTCTCGCGACTCGGATAGCCGATGACGACCCTCATCATGAACCGGTCGAGCTGTGCTTCCGGCAGGGGATATGTGCCCTCGTGCTCCAGCGGGTTCTGTGTGGCGATGACCATGAAGGGCGGCTCGAGGGCGCGTGTGATCCCGTCGGACGTGACCTGGCGCTCCTCCATGGCCTCGAGGAGAGCCGACTGTGTCTTGGGGCTCGCCCGGTTGATCTCGTCGCCGACCACCACGTTGGCGAAGATCGGCCCGGGTTTGAAGTCGAATTCGCCCGCATTCCGATCCCAGATGGAGACACCGGTCACGTCGGAGGGGAGGAGGTCTGGCGTGAACTGAATGCGGTGGAACTCACCGTGGATGCTCCGCGCCAATGACTTCGCCAGTTGGGTCTTCCCGACGCCCGGCACGTCTTCGATGAGCACGTGACCCTCGGAGACCATGGCCAAGACCATCAGTTCGATCACATCCCGTTTCCCCTGGATCACGGTCTCCACGTTGGAGACGATGCGATGGAACCTGTCCCCGAACAAATCGATGTTGTTGCTTGCTTCCTCTGCCAAGCGAAGTCCTCCAGTCCAGAACTCGAAACTCTAACGGTGGTCTCCAGTTGGGTGGCACTAGACTGTCAATCAGCACCTAGAAAAACGTTGGGAGGCATCGTTTGGGTTTCGAGCGGGGTGCGTTCCTGAGTCTGTTGCGACGCCCAGGTCTCCTCATCGAAGCGGTGAGGGTCTGGTTCGCCACGTCACGCCGAGGTGGCCTCGGTTCGTCCCGCGCCTACCTTCGCTGGAGAACCTTCACCGCATACGGTGACCAACTGGCCACCGTGAGCGCGCAAGATCTGCTTGACTATCTGTCCTGGCGTAGGGAGATGCGGGTTATCCGAAAATGGGAGCGGGTGGCATGACTTCGAGTCTGGCGAGTCGACTCGGCGACATACCGGGGGTCGCGTCGGTAGTGATCGATCTCGACGGTTTCGGTCGTGGGATCGACGTGCGTCTCGAGCCCGGGGCGGACGAGGCCGCGGTCATGGAGAAGCTCCGCGCCGTACTCGCCACTTACGGAGTTCGCTCCGAGCGACAGCCCCGAAGGGAGGTGGGCCGGGCAGCCCGGACCGTCTCCGACCTGGGAGTCGATGTGACGATCACACCGACCGAAGGGGGAGCCCGCATCGAAGTCGCCACCGGTGCGGTCAGATCGTTCCGGATCGTCGCCGTCGACGCCATGTCGGTCGCCCAGGGATTGGCTGACGTCTGGTGCCAGGTCATCGGCAGGGTTCCCATCGAGATCGTCTCGGTGGAAGTGGGCGACGACGGATCGCTGACGGTGATCGCGTACGACGGTGAGCAGGAACTGAGGGGATTCCGGGCTTCTGAGACCGGTTGGGTGGACGCTTTGACCGGCGCTGTCGGCGATGTGATCGGAGATGCCGGCAAGCCCGATCTGAAGCGGGCTGCCAGCTGATCGAGCCCTCAATGGCCCGGGCAACTCGAGTCCCCTATTACGCTTCCATGCGGTAGGCCTGAACAGATGACCCGAGCTTTGGTCCTGAACGCGAGTTACGAACCGCTGTCGGTGGTTAGCGAACGGCGGGCTGTCGTACTCGTCCTCAATCGCAAGGCGAGCATGGTCGTGGGACGCGACGAGATCTGGTCGTCGGAGTCGACCGCCATCGAATTGCCCTCGGTCGTCAGGCTGAACCGCTACGTCAAGGTCCCTTACCGACGGGCGATTCCCGTGACTCGAAGGGCGGTCTTCGGTCGCGATGGCCACACCTGCCAGTATTGCGGTGCGCCGGCGGAGTCGCTCGACCACGTCAAGCCCCGTTCCAGAGGTGGCGACCACTCCTGGGAGAACGTGGTTGCCTGCTGTCGCTCGTGCAACGTGCGCAAGGGGGCGAGAACGCCCGATGAGAGCGGGCTCCGGCTCCGCAGCCAACCCGGGCCCCCACGCCGGTTCGCCTGGAT
>DASUUP010000459.1:0-10988 GCA_036373995.1 Acidimicrobiia bacterium | reverse complement strand
CGAATCGTGCTCCGCGAGGGCCGAGGCCATGGCATCCGGATGCTCCTCCCAGAGACGAGTACTGGCCTCGATGTCTGTGAATAGGAACGTGTGCGCCACATTCGGAATATAGGACCTCTCAACCCGGTCAGGCCGAGGCCTGCCGAAATGGGGGGTGGGTCGGTTCCCCTCCGCGACCCGTTGGCCCAAGATGCCGAACTACGGGACCCAATGCTCCCTGACTTCGGAGATGACGCCGTCTTCGATCTCGATCCAGATGCCGGGGATGAAATCACCACGATCGGCCAGTGCCTCCCGCCACTCGTCGAATGAGATGGTGGCCTCACTGGTGGGATCGCCGAACTGGGGGTACCAGACAACGGTCACGCCGTCGCCGTCGCCGACGGGGACGGTGCGGAGTGTGGGGTTGACGTTGCGCACGTAGTAGTCGTTGGGTGGGGGTGACTCCTCGCCGTCCTCGGCAGCGGCCCTCGTCGCCGCGTCTCCGGTGAACAGGCAGGCCAGGTCGAACTCGATCTCGTCCGCCAAGACCTCGGCGGCCACGCCGTACCACTCTCCGTCCGGCAGGTCTCCTTCCCCGGGCGTGCATCCCGACCCTTCGGCTTCGTCGTTCACCGAGACGGTGGTCGTGGTTGGAGGCGCGGTTGTGGTGGTCACGGCTGCGCCGGTGGTGGAGGTGTCGGCCTCAGTCGTGGTGGTTGTGCCGTCGAGCGCGGTCGAGTCGCTCGTGGTGCCGGAGCATGCCGACGACAACGCCGTGGCGGCGACTATGAGGGCGATCGTGCGCGGTCTGATTCGTCTCATTCCTTTTCCAGCTCCGGGTCGTGGGGCGCCGGCACGTTGCGAGTGTCGATGAGGCGTTCGGCGACGCCGATCAGCCCGGCGGCGAAGATGGCGCCCAAGCCAAGGGCGGCGATAGCGATGTTGCCGGCGGCGAACAGCCCGATGACGGTGATCATCACGCCCAAAGCGGTCAGAGATATGACCGGCAGCGATGGGCGATAAGTGCTGGCTGGGCTCACGGAACCACTCGACCGTGGAGGGAGTGCGACGGCCATACCCGATGTCGGTGATTGACGTCGCTTTCTCGGGTGATTGTGCTCAGGAGGTCGTGCAACTTCGCCTACTTGGAGGGCAGGCTCTCGGCGTAGGCCACGCCCTGGTCTATCCACGTCTGCAATTCGTCGTCGGTTTTCAAACCCTCTCCTCCGACCTTGATCCAGCCTCGCATTGGCCGGTTGCCCATGTCGAAAGTCCGTGCGCCGGGACGCGAGACAGCTTCGTCGTGGGCATCCTTCCCAACCCGGACCATCAGCCCCTCACCGCTAACGCCGACGGCCATTCTGCCCCCGATCATGAAGGCGATGCCACCGAACATCTCCTGTTCGGTCACGCCGGGCCGGGACCCGATCCGCGCCCGGACGTCATCGGCCAATCGCTCGTTGTATGCCATTCGAGCCCGGGAGTATATCGGGCGGCCGCTGGGCTTCACGGAGTGAGGCCGAACCACTCCTCGAGCAAGACGTGCCATTCCGGGTCCTCGACAGCCATCTCGGTCCACGTCCCGTTACGACGGTGTTTCAGGCGATCTTCGAGGAGGGTGACGCGGTCGGGTCCACCGTCGAGGAGCCGCGTGGCGAAACGGGTCTTGGTCCATTGCAGACCCGGGTTGGTTTGCAACAGCAGGGAGGCCTCGTCGAAGTCGGCCGGGCGCCGCGGTGTGGCGTCGAATCGGTACTGCGGCTCGGGGTTTCCCTCGTCGTCGTATGCCAGCAAGGTGGTGAGGTCGCCGTCGAAGATGAAGCCGAAATGGCCGCTTCCGCCATCGTGGGGGCCCTCCGAGTCGAGTGGCAGGGGTCTGATGAAAGAATCGCCGAATCCGACGTCCACCAGATAGGGGCGTTCGAGCTGAACCTTCAGTGTGAGATGCGTCGCTATCGCGGTCGACTGCCCGAAGAGGACCGTGGCCGCTTGTCGGGTGACCTCGTAGCCGAGATCGGCGAGCAGTGCGGCGAAGGCTCCGTTGAGCTCGAAGCACCAGCCACCCCGGCGGTTCTCCACCACCTTGGTTACCGCCCAAATGTCGTCGGTGCGCACGCCCCGTCGGGCGTACACGTCGAGGTTCTCGAAGGGAACCGCGGTGAGGTGGCCCCGCTGCAGCCGCTCCAGAGTCTCCAGGTCGGGGCTGATCGGGCCTTCGATGCCGATCAGTTCCAGGTATGCGTCTACGTCCACCGACCCGATTCTCCCACGGGGAGGGCCAAAGCCGCCGCACTGTTTGGTGCCACGCACTTTGTCGGCCGACGGTGCTGCGCAACTCGACATGCTGGCGACGCGTTCGACTCATCCACCGAGGAGACGATCCTCGATCTCGGTGACACCGGTGTCACCGATGCGAGTTCGGCGCCAGAATGCGAGGGCGTCGCTGGAGGGTGAGGTCCGACGACCCACTAGCGTCATCGGGTGATCGAGCCGTTCCAGATCGACATCGCAGACTCTGACCTAGTTGACCTCGAGGAGAGGCTCTTCCGGCGAAGGCTGGGCGCATCCCCTGTGGGCGAGGCGTGGGAGTCCGGTGTGGACTACGCGTACCTGGACGGGCTCATCGACTACTGGAGGGGCGGCTTCGACTGGCGGGCCCAGGAGAGGCGGCTGAACGCATATACCCACGGCCTCGCCACCATAGATGGACGGACGGTCCACTTCGTCCGGATCGGGGCAGATCGGGCGAAGTACGAGACGGCGACGCCGATCATCCTCAGCCACGGTTGGCCCTATTCGTTCAACGAGTTTCTGGACTTCGCCGGCCGGCTCGCTGACCCTTTGGACCATGGCGGTGCGGCCGAGGACGCCTTCGACGTCGTCATCCCCTCCCTACCCGGCTTCTGCTTCTCACCACCTCTCGGAGACGATCCCTTCACCGGCGAAGTTGTGGCCCGGCTCTGGCACAGACTGATGACCGAGGCTCTCGGCTATGGGCGCTTCGCCACCTACGGCGAGGACGTCGGGGCGACGGTGAGCGACTGGCTCGCCGCCCTCTTCCCACAGTCGGTTGTCGGGCTGTTCGCCACCCATGCCGCCTTCCCGCCCGATGAGCGAGCCGGAGACCTGACCGAATCCGAGGAACGGTTCCGTGCGTGGCTGGCCGACAAGTGGAAGACGGCCAGCGCATACGCACATCTCCAGGCGACACGGCCCGACACCCTGGCCGTCGCTTTGAACGATTCGCCGGTGGGTCTGCTGGCCTGGTTGGTGGAGAAGTACGTCGAGTGGAGCGGGCCAGAATTCGAAGAGTCCTGGACCCGTGACGACGTGCTCACCACCGTTAGTCTCTACTGGTTCACCGGGACCATCGGCACGTCGTTCCTCGACTACTACCAGGGGCGCAAGCACGACAAGCCGCTTCCGCTGGTCGAGGTTCCGACTGGTGTCGCCGTGCAGTGGGGGGAGCGAGGCCTTCCTCGCGAGTACGCCGAGCGCACCTACACCGATATCCGTCTCTGGACAGAGCTCGCCAGCGGCGGGCATTTCACGGCAAAGCAATCACCTGAAGTAGTGGCGGAGGCGATGCGTGTGTTCTTCGGCTCCCTGCGGAAGTGATGTCCAGGTGGTCAGTCTCGACGGGTCGTGGATGAGGTTGCTCTATCGAGCCATCGAGCTCCATTTGATGGGGCCATCTCGCCTTTCCTCGAAGCCGGCGAAGGTCACGGTCGGCGACCCGACCCCCGTTGCGCCGCCACCCCCGCCAGGAAGGCGATCGAGTTCACCGACGCATGAACCAACCAGGGAGCGAGGAGGCTTCCGGTGCGACGCCGCAGCCATGAGAGACCCAACCCGGCGACTCCGGCGGCGACAGACCCGGCGACGACGCTGGTGGCACGGCGATGTCTGGGCTGGTCCTGTGCCAGCGCATTGCCGGCCTGAACACGTGCCGTGGGGATCAGATGCCAGAGCGCAAACACCCCTGCGGCGAGGGCGTCGCCCCGCCACGGAGCCCGATTCCGACCCAGCAGAGCCGGTAAGACGCCCCGGAAGCCGATCTCCTCGAAGAGGGCAGTCCCGAGGGGGAAACGGACGACGGCCCTTTGCATCATCTCCCTCCATCCGGCTACTTGTGCGCGTTTGTCCAGGAGGAGGCCCCGGGTTCGGGTATTCGTCATGGCAACGACTGCCGCGGCGGTGGTCGTGACCATGGCGACGGCTCCGTATCCGAGGGTTGCCCTCACGTCGGGGCGGCCGAAACCCATCTCGTCCCAAGTCGACCCGGAGCCTCGACCGAGGCCCATCAGCACGGCGGAGACGGCGAGATTCCCGGTCACGTAACCCCGCTCGTTGAGAATGAGGTTCTGGACGACGTTGTGGGCGGCGAGGATGCCGAGAGCGCTGCGGACTGCGAGCCGATCGGGCAGGGGGGAAATCCCGTGGACCAGGAACCCTCCTGTCACTCGGCCGGACGGGGCTCGACGACCGCTTGTTCCCACCTGCCCACGAAGCCGGCACGCAGACTCTCGTCGGCGATCCCGGCTGCGATGGCCTCGATCGCCGACCGTGCCGCCTCGGCGTGGGCTGCTGCGGACTCCTGGTCGCCGGAGAGAGAGGCCACCTGTGCTCGGGCGCCCATGATCTCTATGAGCCGGAGTCGCTGTCCACGAGACATCGCCGCCTCCTGCGCCTTGGTCAGCGTCCGAGTGGCCGCCTCGAAATCGCTGGTTCGTGCCGCGAACAGCCCCTCGGCCAGCCCGGCATGGGCGAGATAGAGGCCAAGGTCCTTGGTTTCGATGAAGGTGACCGCCTCTGCCAAATCTGTCCCGGCGGCGTCGGTGTCCTCCGTCTCCAAGCGGGCGAGCGCTCGACCGATGAGAATTCGCGGCTTCTCGATGAACTGCGTGGTCGACGAGGCCGCGAGCCCCCGGGAGAAGTACTCGACCGCCGATTCGGGGTCACCGACCAACAGGCTCGTGAACCCGAGGTCGGCCAGGACCGAACTCGCCAGAAACTCGCCGATCGGGCCCGAGATCCGGTCCTCGGCGTCTGACATCAGGTCGGGGACCTGCTCCGTCAGCCCGGCCGTGGCGTAGATGAGGGCCATGCCCGAGAACCCTGTGGCCGCGGTGAAGGGTTGGCTCATGGCCGCGGCCACCCGTGTCACGTCCAGGTGCTGGCTCAATGCCTCCTCGACGTCACCCAGCTCGTAATGGCACACGGCGACATGGTGGTGTCCCAAGCCCACGAAGAATGACCCATAGCGGTCCAATGTGCCCAAGACCTCTGTGGCCTCCTCCAACGCTCCACGAATGTCGCCATGCATCAATGTTGCCGTGGAGGAGCCCATCAAGCGGACCGTGGCGAATGCTTCCTCGTGCCCGACTTCCTCGGCTTCCTCGAGAGCCGACTCAACGGCAGGCATGCCCCGTTCCCAATCCAGCAGTCCGATGTAGTTGGTTGCCCGTCGCACCATCCCCATCAGCCGAACCGCCCCAACACCACTTCGCTCGCCGAGTCTGACCGTCTCCTCGTCGTGGACTACTGCCTTGTCGATCTCTCCGCCCATCGATGCAACGAAACAGGCATTCATGTGATACTCCGCCAGCCCCAGGTCGTCGTTGTTCGCCTCGGCGATACGACGTGCGTCGAGCAGGTACTCGTTGGCACGCTGGAGGTCGGCTCCGATGGACGCGGTTGCGTATGCGAGACGGTTCAACGCAGCAACCTGCGCCTCCGGGCGCTCGCTGGCCTCTCCGTATTCGTAGAGACGCTGGTAGGAGGCAGCGGCTTGGGAAAGGTCGGGAATCAATGCGTAAGCGTCTCCGAGGGTGTCGTGGGCGAGGACGATCAACTCCGGGTCGGCGTCGTCCGGTGTGTTCTCGATAGCCGATTGCAGCAGCTCGATTGCGTCGGCGAGCGCCATCGTGCGCGTGGCAGCCACGCCGGCCGCCACCAGGTACGGGTATGCGGCTTTCACATCGTCGGCCGACATGAGATGGCTGGCGATGATGGCGGAGTCGCCATCGCCCGCGATGAGTTGATCTGCTACCCGACGATGGAGCTGTCGTCGGGTACGGCGGAGAATGGTCTCATATGCGGCCTCTTGTATCAGCGCGTGGCGAAAGCCGAGTGAGTCGGGTCGGCCGGGACTCTCCACGAGGATCCCCGCGCGCAGGAGAGTGGCGATCGAGGCCTCCAGACCCGGTGTGTCGACCAGGGCTGCGAGCATCTCCCGGTCGAACTCTGATCCGAGGACCGAGGCGATCTGAACCAGGTACCGCTGTTGCTCTCCGAGTCGGTCGAGTCGTGCGGTGAGCAAACCACGAAGACTCGACGGCACCTGGCTCTCGTCGAAATCTCCGGAGTCGAGATCACTCAGTGATCGCACCATCTGCTCGATATAGAGCGGATTGCCCTGGGAGCGTTCGAGGATCCCGCTCCGTGCCCTGGGATCTACCTTCGATCGCTCGAGGAGGGAGTCCAACAAGGCTGAGCTGTCGTCCTTGTCGAGCGGCTCGAGGTTGAGGCTGGTGTAGCGATGAGGGTGGTCGCGCCCCGCTACCTCGTGGATACGCCAGCTCGGCTCTTCCCGATATGGGCGCATCGCCACCACCACCCCGAGTGGGACCGACTCGGTGAGCGCAATCATGTTTTCGATCAACGCCAGGGAGAGATCATCGGACCAGTGCAGGTCTTCGAGCACGACCACCGTGGGACGTCGTTTCGCCACCGCCTTCAGGTAGCTGATGACCGCATGGCCGGCTTTCGCGTTGAGCACTTGTGTTTCCAGGCTCTCGATGAACGACTCGGCCCGTTCCGACAGTGGGACACCGCCGATGAAACCGAGGAAGGCTGCCGCGTCGGGCATGTCGAGGTCCTCGGCGGCCACCGCTTCCTCGACACGATCGAAACCCGGTGCCGAACCGTCGTCGGACCACCACCCGGCCAGCATGTCGGCGAAAGTGGAGTAGTGGTGACCCGAGTCGTAGGAACGGCTCGACCCCCGGAGCCAGTTCAGGCTCCCCTTCTCGTCGAAGGTATGGGCCAGCTCGACCGACTCGGCGGAGCGTCGGCCGAACTCGTCGAGAATCCTGGTCTTCCCAACCCCGGCCTCGGCAATGACGGAGACGATGCGGCCGGTTTCCCCGACCACTCGGGCGCGCATCTCGTCGAGCGCGGCCAATTCGGAGGCACGGCCGATGATCGGTCCCGTTTCGGCGACTGCCCCTGACTCGATATAGCTGATGACCCGGTAGGCCGGCACTGGATCGGACTTGCCCTTGACCTCGATGCCGCCGAGCTCCTCGGCTTCGAACACTCCGTTGGTGAGCGAGAGGGTGTGCCCGGTGACCCGCACGGTGTCGGGCTCCGCGGTTTGTTCCATTCGGGCCGCAACGTTGATCGCGTCGCCGAGCGCCGTGTACTCGACACGCAGGTCGGATCCCATGGCGCCAACGACGACCAGGCCCGTGTTGATTCCGACGCGAACGTGGGCGGGGACCCCCCAGCGCCGTTCGACTTCCTCGCTGTAGTCGGTCATGGCATTCACGATCTCGAGACCTGCGCGCAGGGCACGGACCGGGTCGTCCTCGTGGGCGATTGGGGCCCCGAAGAAGGCGAGCACCGCGTCGCCGCGAAGCTGCGCCAGGGTCCCCTCGTACCGGTAGATGGGGGAGATGAGCCGCTTGAAGGCGCCGTTCATGATCTCGGCCCAGTCTTCGGGGTCGAGTTGCTCGGCCGAGGACGTGGAGCCCTGGACGTCTGCGAACAGCATGGTGACGGTTCTGCGCTCTCCCTCCATGGCGCGGCCGTCGCGCGCCGATCGCATCTTCGCCAGCAGCTCTTCGGGTAGGTACCGGCTCAGGTCGTCGGAGGGCTGGAGTTGTGCGAGTTCCGGTTGCGTCTGGGAGGTCTGACCGGTGAGGGGGTTTCCACAATTCCGGCAGAACCGGTCGTCGGGATCGGCGATGACTGCACAGACAGGGCAGGGATAGGGCAGGCTCGTGCCGCACTGGGAGCAGAACCTGGCGCCTTCGGAGTTTTCATGCCCGCAGTTGTGGCATTTCATGGTTGATTACCGCCTCGCTCGCCTCGTGAGGCCGGTGTCCGATCCCACCCGTCTCTACCCATGTCGCGGAGGATATCGGCGCAATCTGCGACCCACATCGGGCAGCGTCGCCCGGATCGCGCTGGTAGAACCCTTGTATGTCGGCACCCGGCCAAGGAGAACATCGCCTGCTCGCCTCGGTTGGTATTCGCTCCGATGAGCTCAGCCTGGCCCGATGGATGACGGCGCTGTTCGCCGTCACCCAGGCTAGCCATGGAGTGGGGGCCAATGCGGCTGACTCATTGTTCTTCCGCCGCTTCGGGGTCGAGGATCTTCCGCTGATGATCCTCCTCTCCGGCCCGGCGGTGATGATCGCCATCGTCAGCCACTCGGCGGGCCTCGCCAGACGGGGGGCGCAGCGTTGGCTGGTGACGATCATGTCGCTGACCTCGGTCTGGGTCGGGGCTCTCTGGGTGAGCATCTTCTTTGGCACCAATGCGGTCTACCCGGTGATCTGGATCTCGACCCAGGTGCTCATCTTCCTGACGCTGACAGTGATCTGGAACGCCGCCGGATCGGCGTGTACCACCCGGCAGGCCAAGCGTCTCTTCCCGCTCTTCGCCACGGCGGCTGTGGCCGGGGGAGTGGTCGGAAACCTGATGGTGGGGCCGTTGGCGGCTCTGTTCGGCACGGGGAACCTCCTGCTGGTGGAGGCGCTGCTCGTGGCGGTGGCGACGCTGGTGGTGCGACGTGTGACTTCGTTCTTCGAAGCCGACACCGACGATCGGCAGTCGATGAGGGTGGAGATGGGAAGGGCCATCTCCTCGATTC
Organism: Acidimicrobiia bacterium; assembly: GCA_036373995.1. GTDB lineage: Bacteria > Actinomycetota > Acidimicrobiia > Spongiisociales > ZC4RG35 > JANQRA01. Next base: position 2,125 of record DASUUP010000459.1, on the reverse strand, counting down.
GATCCAGTCGACTGCTGAGACTCGCCGCGGTGGTCGTGTTCTTGCTGTTCGCCCTGTTCTTCTTGGTGGTCTTCCCATTCAGCGAGGCGGTGGCGGCGACGTTCCAGGACGAGGTCGAAATGGCCGGTTTCCTGGGAGTTTTCTCCTCCGTTGCCACCGGGGCGACGTTCGGTTTCTCACTGCTCGGAACCCGCCGGCTCTTCTCCAGGCTGGGACTGGTCATGACGCTTCTCACCGTCCCGGCGGTGTATCTCCTCGGTTTCTCCGCCTGGTTGCTCACCTTCGGGATCGTCAGCGCCACCGTCTTCCGGGGACTGCAGTGGGTGGCGGTCAACTCGGTGCAGGCGACGGCCTACAGCGCACTCTTCAACGTCCTGAGCAGCGGTCGCCGCGGTCCGGTGATGGCTCTGATGACGGCAGTGCCCGCTCAGCTCGGAACCATGACAGCCGGCGCGATCCTCCTGTTCGGTGACGACCTGTTGTCCCAGACCGGTCTGTTCGTGGTCGGAGCGGTGATGGCAGCGGTCGCCGTGGCCGTGGTGGCAGTGATGAGGCCCGCATACGTGTCGGCTGTGGTCGATGCGGTGCGGCGAGGTCTGGTGACGGTGTGGGATGCTCCCCACAGCGGTCTGATCACTCCCGTCGACCGTGACGTTGTGCAAGTGTTGAAGTCGCACCTCTCCGATCCGAGGCCACGAGCGAGGGCTATCGCCGTCGCCGGGCTCGGCCACCTGGGTGGTGGTTCGGCGGTTGCCGAGGTGCAGGCCTTGCTCGACGACGAGGATCCACTGGTCAGGGCGGCTGCGTTCCAGTCGATGTGCCAGATCGAGCCCGACGCGCTCGAGCCGCATCTCGTCGGCGCGCTGGCCGACGAATCGGCCGACGTCCGCCTCAACGCCATCCACTACATCGATTCGAGCGGCCAAGGCGAGGTTCCTGTGGCCACCCTCGCCGCCGTCGTGGAAGACCCCGACCCCCGGGTGCGCGCCGCCGGAGCATGGATGGCGCCGAGGGAGGCGGGTGCGACCGTGGTCCAGTCCATGGTCTCGTCGGGGGATGTCGCTTCGGTCCGTGCCGTGTTCGACGAGATGGTGCGGCATCCGGGGGAGACCATGGGCTTGAGCCCACTGGATCACATCGACGACGAGGACGCGGGTGTGCGCGCTGCCGCCGTGGCTGCGGTCGCCTCAGGGGGAGGGGACTTGTCCCGGATCGTTCCCAGCCTCGACGACCGTTCGGTTCGTGTGCGCCGAGCAGCAGCCGAGGCGTTGGCCGGCACCGAAGAGGGGCGAAGTCTGTTGATCGGCGTGCTCCGGGAGGGAAGCGTGCTGGCCACCCAGGCCGCCCTCGATGCTCTCACCCCGATGGAGAGCTTCGACCCACACTTCACCGGGTGGGCGGCGAGCGAGGCCGAGAGAGCCGCCTTTCTCGCACGTCATCATCGTGTCCTCGAGCGCCAACTCGACTCTCCCCATGGACGCTATCTCGTCCGCGTCCTCGACGCCCGCGTCGACCGGTTGATCCACTGGGTGCTCCGGGCCATGACCACCTCCAAGACAAAAGAGATAATGCCGCTCGTCTCTCGCGGCGTGGATTCCGACGATCCGGAGACGAACGCTCAGGCAGTCGAGGCTCTCGAGTCGGTGGGTGACCGGTCGGTTCTCGTCGTCCTCCTTCCCCTGTTGGAGCCGGCGCCGGAGGGGCAAGTCGACCTGACTCCTCGCGATGCGCTCGAGGAGTTGGCCGATGATTTCGACCCGTGGCTCAGACGCCTCGCGCGCCAATGTCTGGCACAGGAGGAAGCGCCGACCGGTGAGGGCGGCGCCATGGCAAGCTGGGGAGGTATGGCCGAAGAACATGTCGACACCCTCGACGAGATGGGGCGCGTTCTCGTGCTTCAGCGGGTCCCGATGTTCTCCGACCTCGATCCGGAGGACCTCCTCTTGGTCACCAGGTTCACCAGAGAAGTGCGTTTCGACCCCGATGACTACATATATCGGGAAGGCGACGCCGGCACCGAGCTCCTCGTGATCGTGGAGGGCGCCGCTGTGGTGAGTCGGACCCGGGATGGCGCTGCCCGCGTGATCAGGACGTTTCGAGAGGGTGAGCACGTCGGTGAGCTGTC
>DASUUP010000458.1:0-3568 GCA_036373995.1 Acidimicrobiia bacterium | reverse complement strand
GGCGGACTGCCAGAGCAGGAACCCGGAGAGACGTGACTCGCCGGACGTGCGAATGATCAGATCGACGTCGGGAAGGTCGGCTGAGTACATGTGCTGGGCGAGGCCTTCGGCATCGATGTGGTCTGTGATCTCGTCGGCTGGAATCCCTCGAGCGGCGATCCTGGTCACGAGGTCTTTGGTCGCATCGACGATCTCCTGACGGCCCCCATACCCCATTGCCACATTGAGGCGGCGACTTCCGCGCCGAGTTCTGGCCTCGGCCTTCTTGGCCGCCTCGACCAGGTCGACGGGAAGCTGGTCGAGACTCCCGATGAACCTGAGGGACATGTCGTACTCGGCGCACTTCTCGGGCAGCCTCTCGAACAGGTCGATGAGCACCTCGAAGTAGGGGTCGAGCTCTTCGGCGGGTCGGGACAGATTCTCGAGTGAGAGAACCCAGGCCGTCACCGCCGGGATCTTGAGGTCGTTCGCCCATCCCAGGAAGTCCTCGAAACGCGACATGCCGACCCGGTAGGAGTCCATGTAGCTCGGCAAGCCCTCCGCGCGAGCGTGCCTGCGGTGCCCGTCGAGCACGACGCCGATGTGATTCGGCAGACGATCGCGGTCGAGGCCGGTGAGGAGGTTCCGCTCGTAGATTCTGTAGAGAAGACCCAGGGCCATATCCGGGGTTCCATGGTACCGGTGGGCTTGTCGCTTCCGGAAGAGCCCAGCGACTCAAACGCGGCACGAGGTGGATATGTCACGGATATGACATAGTCTGTCGCCGTATGGACCGCATCACTCTCGGTCGCATGCAGAACCCGATCCGGGGTTTTCTCCACGGAAGCGCCGCAGTGGCGGCGCTGGTCGGCACGGTCTATCTCACCGCTCGGACCTGGGGCAACACTGCTGCTCTGACCGGCTCCCTCGTCTTTGGTCTCGCCCTCCTGGTCATGTACACGGTGTCCTCCCTCTATCACTCCATTCCTTGGAGTGAGGGCTGGAAGGCCCGTCTCCAGCGGTTGGATCATTCGATGATCTACCTCGTCGTAGCCGGGACCTTCACCCCGATCGCCATTGGGGGCCTGGATGGGGCCGCGGTCTGGTGGTGCCTCGGATTGGTGTGGGCGATAGCCCTCGTGGGGATCTCCCTGAAGTTCGTCCTTCCTGGCATCTCGACCGGGCTCTCCGTGACCCTTCAGCTGGTGATGGGTTGGACCGTCATCCTCTGGCTTCCCCAGATCTGGAGCTCACTCGGCACGGGCGCCATCGTGTTCATCGCCATCGGAGGGCTGTTCTACACGGCAGGAACCGTCATCTTCATGACCAAACGGCCGAGACTGTTCCCCCGCAGCTTCTCCTATCACGAACTGTTTCACGTGCTCGTCGTATTGGCGAGCGTCTTCCACTTTCTCGCCGTCGCCCTGTACGCCGTTCCTGCGGCGACGGTCTAGGAATGAGGTCCCTCCAACCACGGAACCCGCGTGCACCTCGTTGCGGAAAACGCAACACTGTGCACTCCGACCACCCATTCTCATCCATCTAGGAGTCGCCGCCAGGCGTCATGTTCGCGGGTTCGCCGTCCGTCAGGAGGCAGGGAGCACCGAGGTCTCGGCGCACATCGCCTCCACCTCGTCGATCTCTTTGGGCACTCCGGTCGTCATGTTCTCGTGACCGTCTTGTGTGATGAGGATGTCGTCCTCGATCCTCACGCCGATGCCGATGAACTCCTCGGGGACCTCGTGGGTGATCTTCTCGGCGTTTTCCCTCTCTTCGGCCTCGAGTGCGCTGGCGGCCTTCGTCCCGAGACGGATGCGTCGCTCGTTCCGCTCGTCGATGTCGTATTCGAAGAGGGCCAGTTCGATCTCGCCTTTGTCGGGGCCGACATAGATCCCGGGCTCGACCGTGAATGACATGCCCGGCTCCAGCGGGCGAGGCCTGCCGTCGATACGGTATGCGCCCCGATCGTGGACGTCCAGCCCCAACCAGTGGCTGGTCCCGTGCATGAAGAACTCGGTGTAGTGGTGCATCGAAAGCGACTCGTCGAGGTCTCTGGGCAACAGGCCGAGCTCGATCATCCCCTCGGTGAGTATCGACGTCGACGCGTCGTGGATGGTCCGCAGGGTGGATCCGGGAGCCGCCAGCTCCACGCCTTTCTTCTCGGCGGCCAGAACCACCTCGTAGATCGCCCGTTGCGGGCCCGAGAACACCCCATTGGCCGGAAACGTGCGGGTGACGTCCGATGAGTAACCATCCATCTCGGCCGCCGCGTCGATGAGGATCAGCTCCCCGTCCCCCACGAGGTCATCGTTGTCGATGTAGTGGAGAATGCAGGCATTGGCCCCGGAGGCCACGATCGAGTCGTAGCCGTTTCGCGGCGACCCTCGGAGCCGCCAGAAGTACTCGAGGGCCGCCTGGATCTGGTACTCGTACATCCCGGGCCGGGCGAAGCGCATCGCCTCGTCATGACCCTCAGCGGTCAACTCACACGCCTGACGAAGGCTGGCGGCCTCGTCGGGGCTCTTGTAGAGCATCATCTCGCCGAGCACCACCGACACGTCACGAACCGTCGAAGGCACCACGCCGCCATGCCGCTCCCGGTGTGCCCGTGCCTTCTCGACGATGGAGGCGATGCGGTCGTCGTAATGGTCGTTCCCCGTCGTGTACCAAAGGACCTCGCGGCCGTGCATGATTCGCTCGAGGACCGTGTCGAGCTCGTTCAGCTCGTATGCCCGGTCGGCGGCATAGTCGAGCTCGGCCCCTTCGGTGCCGGCCCGTATCCCGGTCCAGATCTCCTGGGTGGGGTCTTTGGGACGGACGAACAGGGTGTAGTCGCCATCGTCATGGCCGGGGGCGATCACCGCCACCGCCTCCGGCTCGTGAAACCCGGTCAGATACCAGAACGAGGAGTCCTGGCGGAACGGGAAGGGAACGTCGTAATTGCGGATGACCTCGTGAGCTGCGGGTATGACGGCGAGCCCTTCGGGGCCGACCACTTCGGCCAGGCGACGCCGTGCTTCGACGAAACGGTTCGACATCGGGTTGATCGTATAGCCCACGCCCGCAATTGAGACAGTGACCGCCATGGACGGTGGTGAGCGGTTCCGATCACCGAGCTACGGGCCGTCGGCGAGTTGCAGGTCGACCACGAGTGGGAAGTGGTCGGACCCCAAGGCGGGCCCGAGCTGGCGTCCCGTGACTTCCAGGGCCGGTGAGTGCACCACATGGTCGATGGGAACACGGAGCAGGAGGTTGGAACTGGTCGCGAAGGTCGGCTGCAACCCGAAACCTCTCTGACTGTTCTCCACGTCGGCAGAGCCCATGAGACGACGAAACGGCCACGACCACGGAGTGGCGTTGAAGTCCCCGACCACCATGTACGCACCGTCCTGTTCGGTCGCCCACTCCCCGGCAAAGCCGATCTGAGCGTCGCGGAGGTCGGCGCGCTCCTGATCGGTGGGAGCGAGAGGGTGGGTGCCCAACACCGACAAGGGCGTCTCCCATCCGTGAGGCCTGTAGTCGAGTGCCACGGCACGGGGGGCCGAGGCGGCGAAACCATGCGATACCGCAGTCAGGCCCTCACCCCGCA
>DASUUP010000457.1:0-3249 GCA_036373995.1 Acidimicrobiia bacterium | reverse complement strand
GATCCGGCGTCGAAGGTGAGAGCGACCACCTTTTCGCTCGTGTCGACCTTTGTCACGACGACTGCCGGTCCCATCTGCGGTGATGACGTCGTGGTTGCCGCCTGAGTCGTGGTGGTAGCGGCAGTGGTTGTCGTCGTGGATGTAGTCGTCGTGGATGTACTGGTCGAGCTGGATGCGACCGAGGTCGTAACACTCGTTGGCGGGACACTGGCTGAGGTCGGCACGGTGATCGTCGATGTGGCGCTCGGCTCCGCGCCGGGGCCACAGCTCGCCGACACCAGGATCACGAAGGATAGAAACGCCAGAAGTCTCTGATGGGACTAGACCGATCCGATCATCATCCAAGAGCGCTTCCACGCATTGACGTTTGCATCATCCGCAGAAGTAACTCGTGACCGAGGGGACGGATAGGGTCATCGGGTCCTGCGCCTTGGTACCTACGGCCCTATTCGGCGCGGCTGCACCTGGGTGATTATCGCCTCAGATCCGCTATTGCCGGCGAGAAACTGGAAAGGGGCTCAATGAGGATCGCGTGTGTGGATGTGGCATTCGAATCTACGGTGGCTTCGCCTCCGCAGTTCGCTCAGGACAGGAGCTCTTTTCGGGGGCCAGTGTCGCCCTCATTCCCGGGGCGAATCACATCGCCGCCCTGGCCGACACTGATCCGACCAAAGAGGGTCTCTTTCGGTTGCCGGCGCACCGACTCTCTGCCCGGGGTGGGTGGAGACGCCGGGACCTTGGCCAGACATCGGGAATGTGAAGTCGTTTCCGGGGTAGGGGAGATGGGTAGTCACCAATCGATGGCAGCACGCATCAGCCTTCGAGATCCGTCCGGGAGTCCTGATGCTTCGCGGTAATGCCTGGAGGATCGGCCGCGTAGCCGGCATCGAGATCAAGATCGACCCCTCATGGGCCTTCATCGCCCTTCTGGTCGGCTACACCTTCTACCTGATCATTGCCGCCCAGTTCACCGCTCTGGCGACAGGCTCAGCAGTGCTGCTCGCCACAGCCATGGCGCTGGTCTTCTTCGGCAGCGTGCTCCTGCACGAGCTGGCCCACTCGTTGATGGCACGTGGCCGGGGCGTCGAGGTGAAGGGGATAACACTGTTTCTCTTCGGTGGCGCCACCGAGGCAGACCTGGAAACCAAGGAACCAACCGACGAGATGATCATCGCCGCGGTCGGGCCTCTCACCAGTCTCGTCATCGCCGCCGTCCTCTGGGGCATCAATCTCCTCGTTGGGGACACTGCAGTCGGGTATGCGATCGGGTACTTGGGCTGGCTGAACCTGGCCCTTGCCCTCTTCAACCTCGTCCCCGGATTTCCTCTCGATGGTGGCCGTCTCCTCCGGTCGCTGGTGTGGCGCTCCACCGGAGACCTGCTTCGTGCGACGAGAGTGGCGGCCCGTGCCGGGCGGATCGTGGGATTCCTCATCATCGCCCTCGGTGTCTTCGAGATCTTCTTCTTCGGCGCCCTCATCGGGGGCCTGTGGCTCGTGGCCATCGGCTGGTTCCTGGGTCAGGCAGCGCTTGCCTCCTTCACCCACCTCCAGATGCGGCTGGTGCTGGAAGACGTACCCGCCTCGCGTCTGATGACTCGAGACCCGAGCTCGATTCCCGGAGAGACCAGGGTGGACCAAGCCGTCGACGACTACTTCATGCGGCACAGCTACAACGCTTTCCCGGTGACCGAGAACGGCGAGGTTGTCGGAGTCTTGACCATGAACGGTATTCGTAGCCTGCCGACTGGCGAGAGAAGTCAGACCTCTGTCCGCGAGATAATGGAGCCGCTGTCGGAGATGTGTGTCGTCGGCCCCAATGATCCGGTTGGCGACGTCGTGTCGAAGCTGATGCAGGGCGAAGTCGGGCGAGTGGTAGTCAGAGACGACGGAGATGTAGTCGGTCTCATCACTCCGCGCGATCTGGTGCGCTGGCTGGAGCGGTCGCGCGAGCTCGGTCTGGTCGAGAACTCGATGAGCCTCACGAGATGAGAGGCAGCTGGCCCTTTTCGGTCGAGTCATAGACGAGGCAGGGCTCAACATGCCCGAACTGCCCGATGTCTGGCAATACGTCAATGCCATCGAAGGTGTCGAGTCGATGGGGAGGTACCCGTGGGGGGACCGAAAACGGTCCGGAGTGACTGAATTCGAGTCAGTCTTTGGATCTGCCCTCAGGCAGATCGTTGTCGCACAAGGGCACCTCCCGCACCCTGGCCTTACCCGGCTACCACCAAATGAAACGCATCGTGCATGCCTTCGCCACGTTCTGTCTAACCAGCAACGGGTAGGTCCAGGACCTATCGCCCGGGAGTACGCGGTGGACGGACGTCCTCATCGGTGACAATGATCGAGTGGTCGACCTCGACGCCACCTTTTGCCCGTGCCTGCACCCGGGTACCGCCACGACATGTCGGGTCACAACAGGTCCGCCGAGGTCATTGTCATAACCGGGGCGAGCAGTGGGGTGGGCAGAGCCACCGCACGGATGTTTGCCGAGGAAGGCGCATCGATCGCCCTGCTCGCGCGAGGGCAGGCCGCTCTCGAGGCCACCGCCAAGGAGGTCGAAGTCAGGGGAGGACGGGCCCTGATCGTCCCCACCGACGTGTCCTCGGCCAACCAGGTCGAATCGGCAGCGGAGCGGGTGGAACAGGAGCTTGGCCCCATCGATCTCTGGATCAACAACGCGATGACCACCGTTTTCGGCTTCTTCGACGATGTGGATCCCGAGGAATATCAGAGAGCGACCGAAGTCACCTACCTTGGCTATGTCTGGGGCTCACGATCCGCATTACGACGGATGAGACGGCGTGACCGTGGCACCATCATTCAGGTCGGATCGGCCCTTGCCTACCGGGGGATCCCGGCCCAGTCGGCTTACTGCGGTGCCAAACACGGCATCAACGGCTTCACCGAATCGCTGAGAGCCGAGTTGATCAGCCAGGGGTCGAGCATCCACGTGGGCATGGTGAACCTTCCGGCCGTCAACACCCCCCAGTTCTCTCACTGCCGATCCAAGTTCGAGAGGCACCCGATGCCCGTGCCCCCGATCTACCAGCCTGAAGTCGCAGCAGATGCAATCCGCTTGGCGTACCGCCGGCGGCGCCGTGAAGTGAATGTGGGCCTCCCCACGATCCTCACCGTCTTCGGCAACAAGATGTTCCCCGGCCTTCTCGATCGATACCTGGGACAAACCGGCGCTGGCAGTCAACTCTCGGATCGGCCCCGGGAGGCCCGCAATGTGAGAGGGAACCT
>DASUUP010000456.1:0-7796 GCA_036373995.1 Acidimicrobiia bacterium | reverse complement strand
TCACAATGCAAAGTGTTGCCGCCTGTGATCGGTCTTGGCGACGCTGGGCGAAGGCGACCGCCCGAGAATCATGGGTGGACCCATCGAAGAAACGACTCCATCGTGCTGGACTGGCAACATTCCCACATGGCTGAACGGCGGCGCTGGGTCCGATGGCTTTCATGGGTGTCTGCGTTCCTGGGCGGGTTGTTACTCCTCGGGCCCTTTCTCCTCCCTCTGCCCGAGCTCGACACGATTCCACCGAGGGAGCTGGCCGAACCTGGCGACAGGTTCGTAACGCTCGAGGGGATCGACGTCCGCTATCGCGTCGCGGGGGCCGACGGACCGACGATCCTCCTCCTGCACGGATTCGGGGCGAATTCCCGAAGCTGGGAACCGGTCATGGCCACTCTTGCCGAGATAGGTCGCGTGGTCGCCTTCGACAGGGTCGGTTTCGGTCTCACCGAGCGACCACTGGAATGGGAAGGCGATAACCCCTATGGGAGTCCCGCCCAGCTCGAGTTGGTTGTTGCGCTGATGGACGACCTCGGTGTCGAGACTGGGATCCTCGTCGGGCACTCGGCGGGCGCCGAGGTTGCTGCGGCTGTCACCCTTGCTCACCCGGACCGGATCAGCGGCCTGGTCCTGGAATCACCTGCCCTCGACTCCGGTCCCGGGCCAATCGTGAGGGCCCTTGCGGCCACACCCCAGGGCCAGAGAGTGGTCCGTTTCACCGGCCGGAAAGCCTCCGATCAGGTCTACGAGCTTCTCGCGTCTGCCTATCACGATCCATCGCGCATAACCCCCGAGACTCTTGACGGGTACCAGCAGCCATTCCGCGCCGACGATTGGGACATCGGTCTCGCTCACCTCGTCGCCTCGCCCCGGCTGGGCTCTCTGCGTGATCGGCTAACCGAAGCGAAACACCCCCTCCTGATCCTCACCGGGGGAGAAGACACCTGGGTACCCACTGCGGACACGGTAGAGCTCGCCGGAGGCCTGCCCGAAGCCGAGTTGGTCGTGGTGCCGAACTGTGGGCACGTCGCCCACGAGGAGTGCCCCACAGCATTTGGGGAAGCCGTATCGGAATGGCTCGAAGATCGCACCGGGGACGTCGAGTCGAGCAGCTGATAGCGATGCGTTAACGCGGATTTTCGCGATCAGTGGACAGGACTTCACCCGTGTCGTATAGTCCATCACAGAAGCCCCGACGGGTCGAGACTTCGGTCACGATTCATCGGGGCTTCGTTAATTGTCGGGGCCACAAACCCCGGCGGATTGTGAGTGCGCCTCGTTCTCGGAGGCGCAATCGGAAGCAGGCAGTCTTCAGCCTCTTCTCTTCGCCAGCCTGACAATCGGGACGCTGGCGGCCACCCGGGCCGCCTGCTCCCCCGGAGTGTCGCCAGGGTCTTCGAGCATGAACGCGGCGAGCCGGTCGAGAACCTTTGGATGCGCCGATGCGTAACGAGCCATCAGCTCGTGAGCCATTCTCTTCTCAACGATCTCCGCCTTGGTCTCGTACCGGCGCGACCCCAGGTGGAAGACGACATCGGGGTTGGCCCTGACGTTCTGAAGCCACTGGGCTTCGGCGCCCCAGGCGGCGGCGACATATGCCGCATCGGGATCGTCGACGACGACCTCGAGAACCGTCCTCCGCGGCTGTCCTGACTTCCTCCCGAGGTGCTCGAGCATGAGAAAGCGCGTGCCCAACAGGAAGCCCAGGCCAACCCGGTAGAGGATGATCGGCGCACGAAAGAGCATCCTCCTCAACCCGGTAGGCGAGCCCCGTTTCTCCAAGCGAGTCGCAGCCACGAGCCCAGGCTAGAAGCCTCGGCCATCGCCCACCGGCTGCTGCGCCGTCACGGGACGCTCGACTGACGTAGAACCACCAACCACGGGTGTTCTAGCTTTCCTCCTCGAAACAGGCAACACCTTCGGTGACGGTCACGGAGAAGTCGAAGCTCTCGGGGCAGTCGGAGACGGCCGGCACCAGGGCGACGACGGTCGCAATGTGGTCACCACACTCCGCTGGGAAGACTCGCCCGGCCACATCCGCCCGAGCACAACCCCCCACGACCCAACCGTCGTTGGGGTCCACCGTGGTCGAAGTCGTCTGCTCCACTTCAGCGTCCGGCGCCCCCGATGATGAACCGTCGTTGGCGAGTATCGCCGAGGTCACGACAACCACTAGCGCCGTGACCCCGAGAACCGAAGCCCACACGGAAGGTGACTTGACCACCGGCCGTCCCAGACCTGTATCGCGGTCATACCCGGGATCATGCGGCCGAGGTCCCGGCAAGGACGAGGTCTTCCGGTGAACGAGCCAGTTCCGAACGAACACATACGGAGTCGTGAAAAAGGAGACGATGCTCCATGGGCCCCTGGCCAGGTTCCTGGCCTGCATGGCCCGATATTCGCCGGTCGCGCAGGTCTTGCACAGATTCCCCGCAACTCGGTCGACCTTGTGCCAGAGCACACGTCCCGAGTTCGCCCTGAAATCGAATCGCTGCGCGGGAAGGCGACCACAGACGATGCAGCCGTCGTCCGCATGCTTGACGACGTGTTCGGCTACATGATGTTCGAGGCCGTAGGCGGCCAGCAGGTTGCCACACCAGGGACAATGGTCGGCTCCGGCGAGGGCGAGGTCGTACTTCTCCCGGTCCGCCGAGTTCGACAAGACGGTGAAAGCGACATACCGGTCGCGCGCCTTGTGATGGTCGCTACTGACTACGACGTCGGGATGAGCCTCACCCATACCAGCCAGGAATGCGTCGAGAATCTCGCCCTGTGATGCAGTAGCGGGCACATCCAGCACTTCATAGAAGTTTTGGCTCAACTTTTCCCCTAACCCGAAGGCGACCCTGCCAAATTACCCGATCCCCACAGAATGACGGGCAGCAACGAAGACTCCTCAGGACGGACGCTGTGCCAGGATCTCGAGCCTCACGAAGGTCTGATCGAAGGAACCGTCCCTCCGTTCACTGCTCATCGAATCGTCTCGCCTCAGAGCTGTCACCACCTCGCCACGGCGCGTACCGGGAAGGTGCCCAGGTCTACCACCGGTGCCGGAATGGCGAAGAACTCGAACGGCCCGTCAGGCAGCTGATCGAGTCCGGTCAGGTGCTCGACGACCGGGATTCCGGCCCCGAGCAGCAGGCTGTGGGCCGGTCGGCGACCCTGGGTCGTATCGTCGATGTTGGCCGAGTCGATCCCGACGAGAGCGACGCCGGCGTCGACGAGTGCTCGCGCTCCCTCTTCGCCGAGATGGGGATGGTCGCCCAGATACCCGTCCAGACCGAATCGAGAATCCCAGCCGGTCCTGATCAGGACGGCTCGACCCGAGAGATCGCTCCCCTCGAACGCATCCGCCCCGATCACTCGTCCGGTTGCGTCGACCACGACGCCGGGAACACCCACCAGTCGCTCCAGAGGAAGCATTGCGATGTCCAATCCATCGGGATACCTGTGAAAGGGAGCATCGATGTACGTGCCGGTGTTGGCCACCATGTCGATGGCACCGATGTGGAACTCGGTACCCTCCGCATAGTGCTCCCGGGACTCCTCCCGCGACATGTGGGTGCGCACGACCGGGCCCGGCAGCCCCGGGTAGGTGATCATGCCGTCCCGAATCGGATGGCTGAGATCGACGAGGCGACGTTCGCTCACAAGGATCCTCCTGACCGTCAGATCCAGATATACACGACGGTGGCGGCGAGCAGCCCGCCCAAAGCGATACGGAAGACGCGGGACCGCCTGCCTTCGGCGAGGAACCGATTCAGGAACGTACCCGCGGCCGCCCACAGGAACGCGCAGGGCACGACTATCACCATCATGACCAACGCCATCAGGAGTGTCCCGACGACGACCTGCAGGTCCGGGGGCCGGAACGTGGTCACGGCGGCGAGGACGAACACCCAGGCCTTGGGGTTCACGTACTGGAAGACCATCGCCTGCCAAAGGGTCAGAGGTTGAGCCACATCACCCTGACCTCCTCCTCCGTCACCGGCTATCTGTAAGGCGAGATAGAGCAGATAGAGAGAACCGATGACTTTGAGCCCTATCTCGACTGCCGGGATCGTGGTGATCAGCACTCCCAATCCGGTCGCCACCAGCAACGCCATCGACCCCACTCCCAGCGTGATCCCGATGACATGAGGGATTGTTCGCTGAAAACCGAACTGAACTCCCGAGGCCCATAGCATCACGTTGTTGGGGCCGGGAGTGACGGCACTGACGAACGAGAAGGCTGCCAGCGCCCAGAGCTCGCTCAACGAGCGGCCACCTTCTCCTCGGGCTTCACCTTGCCCATCGCCCACCAACCCACGAGCAGCGGGACGATCGCCGACAGAACCCCCACCCGGGGAGACACCAGGTCGGCCATGCCACCATCGATGAGACCGGCGATCGGCCGAGATCCGAGAAAGGCCATGCTCCACAAGGCCATGACCCGGCCCCTCATGTCCTCGTGGAGACGGTGCTGGAGGTTGCTGTTTGTGGTTGTGACACCAAGCAGGAAGCCGATGCCTGCAACGAACAGCGACACGATTACAACCACCTCGTTGACAGCTGTGGCGAATCCGAGGAGTCCGAGGGCGAGTACCACCATCCCCACACGGGTGGTGGCCTCGATCGCGAGTCTCCTCCTCACCATGCCGACGAACATCGACATCACCGCGGCACCGGCGCCGAAAGCAGCCACCTGCAAACCTACGAAGGTCTCGTCGAGACCGAACATCTCGGCATAAGCCGGGGCCAGAGTGTTGACCGGGTCTCCAGCCCAACCCACGGTCAGAGTCGCCAACACGATCCACAGCATCGACGGTCGCTCTCTCACATAGGCGAAACCGGCGCGCACCGAACGATCGCCGTCCAAATCCCGCTCGATGTCCCGGGGCCTGATGATGGCCAGGACGATGATCAGCGGCACGAAGGTCAACGCATTGATCCCGAACGCCCACGCCGCACCGGCGGCGGCCACGACCAGCCCCGCCAGAGCTGGTCCGACCGCGCGGGCGAGCGTGAAGCTGGACGAGTTGAGTGCGATCGCATCTTCGAGGTCGGTTGGTTCCACCAGAGCCGGCACCAAGGCATTCATGGCGGAGATGCCGACGGCATAGCCGAGACCGATGACTCCGGTGCCGGCCAAGACGGGCCACACACCGGGTAACCCCTCCACGCCCTCCAGCCCCACCCAAATGGCGAGGCCGACGGCACCCGTCGCCGAGATGCACTGGGCGAGAATCAGCAGCTTGCGTCTGTCGAAGCTGTCGGCCAGGGCACCCGACCAAGGAGAGAGAAGGAGTGTGGCCATGAACTGGAGAACGCTGACCGTCCCCACAAGCGTGTTGGATCCGGTCAATTGGAAGACCACGATCCCGGCAGCGACATTCTGGAACCAGTTGCCGATGTTGGAGGCGAAGTTCCCAATTATGTAGGGACCGAAGCGAGGCTCTCGGATCAGTCGAAGAGAGGTTCGGTTCTCCGCCATTCAGTGCGAACCAACGGTGAAGGTCCTGGTCACCGTGGCCACGTTACGCCCGACCGGGGCATCGTTCACATCGACGAATGAGGTGGCAGCGTCCCGGCCTCCCCGTCATCGACCGCAGAGTCAGTTGGTCGTCGACCGACCCAGGATGATTCCCGAACGCGAAGCCAAGCGGACATCAGCACCGATTCGGAGCACCGGCCCTCCAGTCGAAAAGAGCTGGTCCCAGCCCTCCCCGACGCTCACCATGACATCCTCGTCGGTCAGGTTGGCGACGTGTGCCACCCCGTCACGAGCGAAGGCCAGGGTGCCCTGTGGCGAGTCGATCCATCGCAGGGCCCCCGCCCGCCGGTCGGTCGTCTCCCCACGTACCCGGATGAGCTCTCTCATCTTCGACAAGCGGGAATGGGGATCGGCGAGCTGCGCTTCGACTGTCTCCTCTTCACTTCTGGGAGCACACCGCAGCCACGGCTCCGTCGACGAGAAGCCGTTGTGCTGCGTGGCAGTCCACGGCATCGGTGTGCGACAGGGGTCCCTGCCCTTCTCCGGGTTGTCGACCCCAACAGGATCGACCATATCCTCCGGGGCGACTTCGCCATCCTCGAGGCCCAGCTCCTCGCCTTGATAGAGGAAGGGCGTCCCCGGCAGCCCCATCATCGCGACCCAAAGGGCCATGGCCCGCTCCCAGCCTTCCGCCCCTCCGCCGAAACGGGTCACGGCGCGACTCTCGTCGTGGGAGCCCTGGACCCAACTCCAGCCATGAGTCATGGCGTCACATGCCTCTCTGATCAGGGCGGCGAACTCGACTGGGTCCCACTTGATCCGGTTGAGGCCAAAGAAGAACGACCGGTCGAGCCGGCCCTCGGATATGTATCTCACGATCTTGTCGGGCTCGGTTATGTACACCTCGCCGAGTAGCAAAGTCTCGGGGCCGAGCTGCCTCTTCCACCGTCGGAAGATGTCGACGACTCCGGCCTGGTCGTAGTCGTAGATGTGATCGAAAGCGTCGAAGTCGTCACCAACGGCGACGGTTCCCGTCTTGCTCTCCTCGACCGGGTTGTCCCGGTACTCGGCGTCCTCGACCAGCGAATGGGCGACGTCGATCCGGAACCCGTCAACTCCACGAGCCTTCCAGAACTGGAGAATTGCCACGAAGTCGTCTCTCACTCGAGGGTTGGCCCAGTTGAGGTCGGGCTGCTCCGGCAGGAACAGATGCATGTAGTACTTGTCCCATTTCGGGACGAGAGTCCAGGCCGACCCGCCGAAGAACGACAGCCAGTTGTTGGGCGGGCCCCCGTCAGGCGCCGGGTCACGCCAGACGTAAAAGTCCCAATGCTCCGAGCCCGGCCCGTCCTCCAGCGCCGAACGGAAGAACGCATGCTCCGAGCTGCTGTGGTTGGGGACCACGTCGATCACCACCCTGAGCCCATGGTCGTGGGCAGCAGCCACGAAGCGGTCGAAATCCTCCATCGACCCGTAAATCGGGTCTATCGCCCTGTGGTCGGACACGTCATACCCGAAGTCAGCCAGAGGCGACGGGTAGAACGGCGTCACCCAGACGATGTCGATTCCGAGGTCGGCAAGATAGCCGAGCCTCGATGTCAGCCCGGCGAAGTCTCCGATGCCATCGTCATTCCCATCGGCGAACGAGCGCAGATATACCTCGTACCCGACGGCGTTCTCCCACCAACTCACGATTCGCTCCTGGATCGAAACTGGCCGAGCGGCCAATTCGCGTTACCGGACCACCTTCGCGGAATAGGACCGAGCCAGGTTAGGTCTCTTCCCAAAGCATTCGATTGGCGGACCTCACCCACGGAGTCTGAAGGGGGCTCCGGCACGTTTCAAGCGTCCGCGCCGACGGGTAATCAGATGGCTCACCTATGAAAGGAACCAATTTGAGAATCGCCCGCTTGATTCTTGTTGCCGTCGTGGCCGCCTTGGCTTTGGCGGCTTGTTCCGACACTCCTGACAGTGTCGAAGATGCAGTCAGCTCCTTGCCCGAGAGCGAGGATGTGGCCGACATGGCAGCGGACGTGCAGACGGAGTTGAACGAGCTCGCAACCGAGATCGAGAACTCCGACGTTGCCGACGATCTCCAGACTGCTTGGAGCGAAGTGAGGACCGAGATCACCTCGGCCATCTCATCGGTCACCTCCGGCGAGACGCTCGACACCGAATCGATCCAGACCGAGCTCGACGAGTTCCAGACAGAGCTGGAGGCAATGGGCGACGATGTCGGCGACAACGTGATGTCGGCGTGGACCGAACTTCGCAGCAGCTTCGAACAGCTCATGAGCTGACGTCCAGGTAGCTGGTCAACAAGGACAAC
>DASUUP010000455.1:0-3563 GCA_036373995.1 Acidimicrobiia bacterium | reverse complement strand
TCCCGGTCATTGGCACCGAGGTGTTGGGTGGAGACGCTTCGACGGTGGGGCTTCTCTATGCCGCTCCGGGAGCCGGGGCTCTGCTTGGTGCTATGACATCTGGCTGGGTGGGTGCGATCCGGCGCCATGGCAGGGCGGTGGTGGTGGCGGTCATCGTGTGGGGAGCGGCCATAGCGGGTTTCGGCATGGTCACGTCGGTATGGCTCGCTTTGGCGCTGCTGGCATTGGCCGGCGCGGCCGATGTGATCTCGGCAGTGTTCCGGACCACCATTCTGCAGTTGGCTGTCCCCGATCGACTTCGGGGGAGACTGTCGTCGATCCAGATCGCGGTGGTCGCCGGCGGCCCGAGACTCGGTGACTTCGAGGCCGGCGCCGTGGCATCGGTCACCAGCCCGCAGTTCTCAGTTGTCTCGGGTGGGTTGGCGTGCATCCTCGGTGCTTTGTTCATCGCCAGGAAGGTGCCGCAATACCACGCCTACGAGGCACTCGATCAGGAGCCTTCATGATCGCGCCCTTCGGCGCCGAAGGCTCCTTTGGGGGCTGGGCAGCTAGGGTCGCCGAATGTCAGTGATCCCTCGGCTGTCGGGTGCGATCGACCGGTTCCTCAATCTCGGCGCAAGCCCCGAGGACACCGATGAGGAGCGGGCATACAAGTCGACCCACATCCTGATGTCGGGTGTGACCGCACCCGTCGTCTCCCTGTGGTCGGTGTTCTATGCAGCGTTCGGATTGACTCTGGCCGCCGCAATACCACTGGTTTACGCCGGGATGACCGCGGCAGGGCTGGTTCTCGTGGCCAGGACGAAGAGGATCGAGCTGTTCCGCCGGTCGCAGCTCACGATGTGGGTGACCCTGCCGTTTCTCCTGCAATGGAGCGTTGGTGGCTTCATCAACTCGAGCGGTGTGGCGATGTGGGCCATCGGTGCTCCGCTTCTCGCCTCCCTCATCGGAGCGGTCCCGGGCCCTTGGTTCCTCGGGTTCGCGGGTCTTTCGGTGGTGTCGGGAGTCATCGATGGAAGACTCGCGGCCATCGCACCCGATCTTCCCAGCGGTCTGATAGTGACGCTCTTCGTGCTGAATTTCCTAGGTGTGGCCTTTGTCATCTATGTGTCCCTGAGATTCTTCGTCCGGGAACGTCAGCGGATGACAACGGCGCTGGAACTCGAGCGCCGGAAGTCGGACCTACTCCTGCTGAACATCCTGCCGGAGAGGATCGCGCAGCGATTGAAAAGCGGTGAGGAGCTCATCGCCGATCGGGTGGACGACGTGACGATCTTGTTCGCCGACCTTGTTGGATCGACTGCGATGTCGGAAAGACTCGCTGCCGACGAGCTCGTCGAGCTGTTGAACGAGTTGTTCACCGCATTCGATGAGCTCGCCGACAGTTACGGGCTCGAGAAGATCAAGGTGATCGGCGATGCCTACATGGTCGTCGGGGGGTTGGAGCCCCAGGGGCAGGACCACACCGCCAGGGTGGCCGACATGGCGCTGGCCATGCGGCGAGAACTCCCGCGCCACGGTCGCGGGGGCCACGAATTGCAGATGCGCTTTGGGATTCATGCAGGGCCGGTGATTGCAGGTGTGATCGGAAGAAGGAAGTTCAGCTACGACCTCTATGGCGACGCGGTGAACACGGCTGCTCGGATGGAGTCGCACGGAATCGCGGGCCAGATTCAGGTGAGCGAGGAGGTCTATCGAAGACTGGCTTCTCGCTACGTTCTCGAGGAGCGTGGGACGATCGACGTCAAAGGCAAAGGACCGATGAAGACCTATCTGCTTGGTGAGAAGGTCCCCACCGTGTCCGGTGAATTGGGTGTTGTGGAAGCTGGACTATGAAGCCGCGGCTCCTTGACGCCGTTGGCATTGGACGGCACGCCGCGTAAAATAGGGTATCCACCGACGCGGGGTGGAGCAGTCTGGTAGCTCGTCGGGCTCATAACCCGAAGGTCGCGGGTTCAAATCCCGCCCCCGCTACGAACGAAAACCCCTGGGCAACAGGGGTTTTCGCTTTTCTGGGAGTGACCTCCACCACTGTCGCTGAAGGCTTCCTGGTGTCGAACTGGTGCCCATCGGCCGCCCAGCCGCCCAGGTTTCCGTTGTTGCTGTCTTGTTCCCGCCTGGCCTCGACGGCATTTGAAGAGAAGTCGCACTAAGGGGAAGCCCCTTGGCCTGGGGAAACGTCGTAAGTTACCTATCCGTTCTTGGTTGAAACCTGGTTAGGTGGTGTGACCCACTCGCTGTCGTAAATGGGTCATGTGCCATAGATCTCTGTGCCCGCCTTGCTGGTGCATGCGGCCGACGACCGCCCCTACGAGCAAGTTCCCTGGGCTGCAGCCCGGATCCTCCGAGCGTCCGAGCAGAGCCGGTATGCCAAGGCCAGATGACGCGATCCATGCTCGCCCGTTGTTGTTGGTTCACTGTGATCCGGCGGACACCCGGTAGAGCTCCACCGGCCGCTCGACTCCTTTGAGCTGCGCCGGTGGAAGCGCCTCGAAGAAGAAGCGATCATCACCGCTCTTCTCGACTACTGCAGCCGAGACAAGAACCTCCCCGGCGCCTGCTTGACCGGCGATTCGGGAGGCGAGGTTGACCGTGCTCCCGTAGTAGTCGCCGTCGTGCTCCATGATTGAGCCGGCGTGGATCCCGGCATGGGCGGGCAGACTGTGCCGTCGCAGCACCTCGACGAGCTCGTGTACCGCATCAACTGAGTTGCGCACATCGTCGAAATGGAGCATTGCCCCGTCACCGAGGAGCTTGACGAGCGAGCCGTGGTGACTCTGGGACACTCGTTGGGCATGCTCGCGGATCGTTTCCGAGGCCCGTACCGCTTCGGTGTCCCCCCGGTGCTCGGTCATCGTTGTGTATCCGGAGATGTCGACGAAGGCGACGGCGGGAAGGGTGTCGGGTAATGGAAGAGTCAGGCCGTGACCAGTCATCGTTTCCTCGAGGCCTTCGATGTTGGCCCGGTCGATGGCCCGCCTGAGATGGTTCTGCAGAAGCCATTGGAACATCTCGGGTGCGAGCCGGGCGGCCTTCTCCGTTGTCTCTACGATCATCCCGATCCGGTCGTCCATCGGACCCACCGTGTGTTCGGGGGCGATCTTCTCGACGTAGAGCCGGGTCCATCCCTCGGAGAGAAGACGGGCGGGCTCCCCGACGAGTCGTGCCGCCCGAACCAGGGCGTCCTCGCCGCCCCGACCCCACAACTCCACGAAGTCTCTCAAGATGTGCTCCTCCTCGACCGTGGGCCGATATTCGGGTGGAGGCTCGGGCAAGCCCATCGCCAGGTAGATCGACGTCAGGAGGTTGGAGTTGAGATGGACCAATTTGGCGAGCTCCTCGACAGACCTGGGCGACCGGGGCGAAGGCTCAGGGTGGAAGCGATCCAGGTATTCGAAGGTGAAGAGATCGTGTTCGATTGCCTCGCCGATCTTCTCCAGTGAGACTCCGGCGTCCAGAAACGAGGTGACGGCATCGACCCTTATCACGTCTCCGGGGTGAAAGCTCCCGCCGGGGCCGGGTCTGATCACTCCCAGATCGGCCAGACGTTGGAGTAGTAACAC